>JAUWLR010000287.1 GCA_030613615.1 Candidatus Eiseniibacteriota bacterium | reverse complement strand
CGAACCGCGTCGCCCGTGTCCTCTCTCCCGCTTCCGGCGCCGCCGATCGATGAGACGTCGAGACCGGAGAACCTGTCCTTGAGTTCGACTATCATCCTCTGGGCCGTCTTCTTGCCTATCCCGGAAACGCTGGTCAGAAGCCCCATGTCCTCCTCGACTACGGCCCGATGGAAGACCTCGGGGGACAGCCCCGACAGCACGGCGAGGCCGAGCTTCGGACCGATACCCGAAACCGATATCAGCGCGCGGAAGATCGAACGCTCGGCCTCCGTGATGAAGGCGAAGAGGTCCAGGGCGTCCTCTCTGACGTGGAGATACGTGAAGAGGTGCACGTCCGACCCCTCGTCGCCCAGTTCGCGGAACGTCGAGAGAGGAACGAGCATGCTGAACCCGATACCTCCCACGTCAACAACGACGCCGGCCGGGCTTCTTCTGAGAAGGCTACCCTTAAGCTCTGAGATCATGCGGGCGCGGTCCTGTTGTTTCGTTTGTGGAAGTGGCAGATGGCGACGGCCACCGCGTCGGACTCGTCCTCGAGCAGCTTCTGCCCCGAGAGCCCCAGAAGCCGTTCGACCATCGATGCGACCTGGAGTTTCGTCGCCGATCCTGTGCCGACGACCGATTGCTTCACCTCGCGCGGCGCATACTCGAAGATGGGAAGTGCCGCCTGGGCGGCGGCGAGCAGCGTCACCCCGCGCGCGTGGCCGAGCTTGAGTGCGGACCTGACGTTCTTTGCCTGGAAGACGTTCTCGACGGCGACCTCGTCGGGCCGGTGCAGGTCGATCATCCGAACGGTCTCCGCGTAGATCTTGCTGAGCCGCTCGGGCAGCGGCGCCCTGGACGAGGTCCTGACGCTGCCCCAGGCGACAAGCCTCATGCCGCCGTCACCCTGTTCGACGAGCCCGAACCCCGTCACGATGCTGCCGGGGTCGATTCCAAGCACTAGCACCTTGCCGGGCACAGCGCTACCCCTCGTTCTTGAGGGTCTCCATTACCTCATCGGAGATATCGATGTTCGCGGAGACGTTCTGGACGTCGTCCTGGTCGTCGAGAAGGTCTATCAGCTTCAGGATCTTGCGCGCGGCGTCCAGTTCAAGCTGGACGGTAGATCCGGGAATGCGCGTGACCTCGGAGTGGCTCACCGTGATGCCGGCCGCGTTCAGGGCGTCGCGCACGGCGGCGAAGTCCTTCGGGTCAGTCGTTATCTCGAAGCTGTCGCCCTCGGTGGTAAGGTCCTCCGCGCCGGCCTCGAGCACAACCTCGAGGATGCTGTCCTCGTTGTGGCCCTCGGATGGGATCGTGATCACGCCCTTCTGCGTGAAGTTCCACGCGACGCTTCCACTCTCGCCCATGTGTCCGTTGTGCTTGGTCAGGATATTGCGGATCTCGCCGACAGTCCGGTTCTTGCTGTCCGTCAGCGTGTCGATCATGAGCGCCACGCCCTCCGGACCGTAGGCCTCGTAGACCGCCTCTTCGTAGCTCACGCCCTTGATCAGCCCCGCGCCCTTCGCGA
>JAUWLR010000064.1 GCA_030613615.1 Candidatus Eiseniibacteriota bacterium | reverse complement strand
CGGGCGCTTGTGCCGGACCAGGGCCTGCTCGAAGCTCCGCGCGTAGAGCCCGGCGACCTCCGGCCAGATCATCTCACGGCCGCGCAGGTAGGCCCGTTTGCGCATGGCGTGGCGGGCGGGCTCGTCGTCGAGCAGTTCCATCACCTTATCGGCGATGGCCGCCGGATCGTTGAAGGGCACCAGAACACCGCAGCCGTCATCCAGCAGCTCCTGGGCGTACCAGTAAGGCGTGGAGATCGTCGCCTTGCCGGTGCCCACGGCGTAGGCCAGGGTCCCCGATGTGATCTGGGCCTCGTTGATGTAGGGGGTGATGTAGATGTCGGCGGCCCCAAGGAATTCGACCAGCTCCTCATAGCTCACGAAGCGATTGTGGAATACCACGCTCGACTCCACGCCGCGATCGTGGGCCAGCCGCTCGACTTCGAGCCTGTAGGACTCACCCTCGTCGCGGAGCACGTGCGGGTGGGTGGCGCCGACCACGAGGTAGACAACGTTGGGATTCCTGGCCAGGATGGTCGGCAGCGCCTCGATCACGTTCCCGATGCCCTTGCTGGCCGAGAGCAGGCCAAAGGTCAGCATCACTATTTTGCCCTCGGCCGCGAACTTGTCTTTGTAGAAGTTGGGGTCCACGAAGGGCACGTCGGGAATGCCGTGGGGAATGAGGTCGATCTTCTCGGACGGGACGCCGTAGATCTCGCGCAAGTACCGCTCGCCGCGGCGGCTCATCACCACCAGCCGGCCGGAGAGTGAGGCAAGCTCGTCCATCACTCTGCGCTGGGCCCCGTCTGGGTGATCCAGGATGGTGTGCAGGGTAGTGATCACCGGCATACGCAGGTCTCGTACCATCGCCAGGATATGGCTGCCGGCCGGCCCGCCGAAAAGGCCGAACTCGTGCTGCAGGTTGACCACTTCGACGCCGCTCAGATTCAGGAAGTCGGCCGCGCGCCGGTAGGCTGCAATCTCCTTCTCCGCGACCTCGAAGTGCACTCGCGGCCCGTAGGCATAGCCCGGCTCCGCGTCGGTCACGGCCACCTGGAAGAACTCCGCCGCCGGGTCCAGCACCTCCAGCGCGTCGCAAAGGTCCCCCGTGTAGGTAGCGATGCCGCACTTGCGGGGCAGGCTGCTGCCGACGAACGCGACGCGACGTGGCCGTTGCTTCTCGGCTTGTGCCATCGATTCTGAACCTCCATGAAACCGCCCGCGCCGTCGACGGCCGATCGACGTTCCATGCGAACGCGGGAGCGCCCCTTGTCGGCGCGAGAGCGATAATCGGAGCCACGTCAACGAAGATGCCGAAGCGGCGGCGCCTCACGCGCCACCCCGTCCGTGATCGCCCTTCGGGCGCCATGATACTGTCAACGCGGGCGACCGGCAAGCGTTACGTCAATCTCCCCTGACTCATGACAAGTGACATCACCGCGACGGACGCAACGGCAACGCGCCAAACAAGACGGCCGCCCCTCTCAGGACGGCCGCATATTCGCTGGTGCGCCTACCGGAATCGCTCGCCGACCGCGAGCACTCCTGGACGCCGCAGCTGTCTCCCATTCCGCGGCAGCTCCCACTTGCTCAGGAATCGCTCACTGACCAGGTCCTGAACAACTGGCTTGACACCGACCGTTCCGTATCACTTGAGGACCACCAAGCGACGCGAATCGCCTGCTCCGTCGCACTCGAGCCGTGCGAAGTACACACCCGATGCCACGCGTTCGCCAGCCTCATTCCTAGCGTCCCATACCATGCTGTGTCGGCCAGCGAGCTTCATCTCGTCGACGAGGGTCGCGACGCGCCGACCGGCGATGTCGTAGACGGCGAGCGTCGCGTGTCCCTTCGATGGCAGGAGGTACCCAATCGCCGTCGACGGGTTGAAGGGGTTCGGTATGTTCTGAAGAAGAGCGAGGTCAGGCCGCTCAGCCGGGGCGTCCGAAGGCACACCTGACTGCATGCATCCGATTCCGTAACAGCCGATCTGCGGACCGACAGTGAAGAGGCACTCCGTTAGATCGAGACACGGCGAGTCCTCGGCAATCGTGTAGTCGCAGCCGGCCGGGTTGCAGAAAAGCGGGTCATTGCTTCGGTTCCCGTCGATGCCGTCCTGTCCGGCGATGCAGCCTACCCAGTCACCGCCCTGGTTTCCGTAGACGTCGGAGCAGTCGAACTCCGGGGAGACGGCGACGCCTGCCACGGCCTCACCGGGCGCGCCGAACGCGATGATACTCTGAATCGCGCTGAACGAGCCGCCGGACAGTGAAAGGCCGCTACCCAGTTCCGCCGTGTTCTCAGCGACCGTGCAGATCGTGAGCCCCAGGTTGGAGTCCCTCGACCAGACTGCCCCGCCCTCGTCGGCCGCGTTCCGCGAGAACTCGCACGCGTGGAGCTGGAGCTGCGCTGACGAGTCGGCGGCTGCAGCGCCGCCCCGCGCCGCCTCGTTCCCCCGGAGAATGCAGTCGTTCATGTAGACCGCGCCTGCGTTCCCGACCAGCACGGCGCCGCCGTCGCCGCCCGGCATGTGGCCCCCCGTGATCGTGATGCCGACGAGCTGGGAGGCGGGATACCCGCTCGAACGGTACGCGAGCGCACGGTGCGGTGCGCGCCCTGCGTCGGAGCAGTCGATGATGCAGAGAGTCGGGTCCTCCGAGACGGACCGGATGTTCACCCACTTCCCGATGACGTCGACGTCGCGGTTTCCCGCTCCTGAGAAGACCCCATCGGCGAGCAGGATGCTCGCGCCGTCGACCGCCACATCGACGGCCGACTGGATCGTGGAGAAGTAGCCCGATCCGTCGGGGTAGACGATGTAGTCGCTGCAGCCCTCACCGAACGCGCCCATGAGGACGCCGCACGAGTTGTTCGCCGGGAGACACTCCGACGGCGTCGAGAGCGTCAGCACCGTGTCCCACGGTGCACAGAAGATCGGGTCAGCAGAGATGTTGCCATTCAGCTCGAGCTGGTCTTCGATGCACTCCGTCCAGTCGCCCTCGGGGTTCCCCCAGACGTCCGTGCAGGCGAGCTGCGGCACGCCGCCCTCGAGGCAGACGACGGCGAACGTATCGGTGTTGGCCGTGATGATCGTGTTCGTGACCTGGGGGAACGCGGCGATGACGCCGATCCCACCGCCGTGGTTCCCGTAGATCGTGCAGTTCGTGATCGTCGGGTCCGCCTCGTAGCACACGACGCCGGCCGCGTACGGGGCGGTGTTGTCCAGGATGAGGCAGCCCTCGATAGTCGGGCTCGATGTATGGCAGGCGATCCCGGCGCCTCCGTCGGGGCTCCACCCGCCGCGCACGGTGACGTCCTCGAGACGGGACGCTGGTCCTTCGCCTGAGAGGAACAGGAACCCGCGGTGCTCGTTGAGCACCGAGCCCTGCGCGTGCACAATGCAGACGTCGGGGTCCCTGCTCTGGGACCGCACGGTCAGCGCCTTTCCACAGAACGACACGTCACAGTTGCCGCTTCCCGTGTAGATCCCGTCCTGCAGCTTGATCGTCTGGCCTTGACCCGCAGCATCGATGGCCGCCTGGATGCTCGGGTAGTCACCCGTGCCCGCCGCGTTCAGGATGATGGCCGGGTCGGGGACCATGTTCTTGATGAGGTGCTCGCTGGTGTGGTTGCCGGCGTGACCGTAGATGTCATCGACGGCGTACCAGCCGTTCATCGAGCCGCCCCAGCCGTAGTTCAGGTGAATCTGGTCTTCGGAGCTCCACACTCGCCACCCGTCGCACGCGAGTGCGTGGCCCGGGAAGGAGTACGGCATCGGCCGCCCGCTGTTGATCTCGCTCTGAATGAGTTGGAACCATTGCGTCGACGAGTAGTCAGAGCCGTGCTCGTAGCTGATGGAGTCGTCGTAGCGGAAGTAGGACGTCAGGACGTGCGGCCCGCTGGCGAGGCCCGAGTGCGAGGCGTTGTGTCCGTACTGCATCTCGTAGGCGACGCCGACCTCGTAGCAGATCTCTGCGAGCCCGTCGTTCGAACCGCTCCAGTCGTAGTCATCCGAGAAGACGGCCGAGAGGCTGTCACCGGGGACCGGTCCGTCGCCGCTCCACCAGTAGGTGTGCTGCCCGAACCCGTTGGGCGGCCACGCGTGGTAGTTCATGACCTGCGCGGTTCCGATGGCGACGCACCCGGCCAGGCACCTGCCGCCGTCGCCCATCGGGCAGTCCGCGTTGTAGGGCCACTGCTGGTGCCAGCTTGTCGTGAGTAGGGGGCCGGAACCGCGGAGCGCCGGTGCGTCGCCGCGGCGGAGCAGCTCGTTGAAGACGGCTGGCGCAACGCTGAGCCGCTCCCATGCGGAGCGATGGTGCGTTGGGAAGATGTCGTCGCGCGTCGACGAGGCGTTGACGCTCCCGTACCTGTCGACGAAGACGGCAACCTGTTCATCGAGTCGTTCGCGCACGAGCTGCACGAGACCGTGGACGGCGTCGGCGTCGAAGGATCCGGTCTCAGCGTAGAGCTTGACCGGCGGGAGCTCACGGAGCGCGGGAACGACGACGAACCCGTCCGGAGAGACCGTGAAGACACGAGCAAGGAGGCGGCCATCGTCCGACTGGAGTCTGGCGTCGGACGCGATTCCGGGATCGGACACGCCGGCCCAGCCGTCGGTCTCACGGGCGATGTAGGCAGCCCAGTTCCTGGCCACCGTCTGTGCCTCGGCATCGTCCACAGCGGTCGCACCGGCGTCGAGCGGGAGGAGAAGGACGACTGCGAAGAGGGCGATCAGGGCGGTTCTTCGGCAGGGGGTGCACATGAGGACTCCCTTGCGAACGGTCCCTCGGGTCGACCGGTCGTCCGGCGGCACTGGCACGCCGTCTCGAACGGTGTCCTTTGCACATTTCAATTCTACCACGGAGCCCGAGCATACTCAACCGGGACCGCCCGTGAGTAGTGTATCGGTTCTTGTGTAGAAAGGGCTTGCAGGAGCCCTGGGGTCTGAAATAGAGAACGGGCATATCCGTGTGACGCTATCTCCGGATCTTGCAGGTCGCTCGGGCGTCAGGGAATGACGCCAACCCTCACCATCACCCGCTCAGCGTGCTTGGCTCCCTGGTAGCGCCAGCGCGCCCTGACAACCGGCAACTGCTCCGAATCGGCTACGAATCGGGCCCCCGCTACCAGCTTATTCGCGACAGGCTCCGGGACACGGTATGTGATCGCCACCTCCAGCTGTTCCGGAGCCAGTCTCATCCCCTCCATCCATTCTCGGACGAGTTCCTTCTTCTCGGCGGGAGTAGCGTGCTCGAGAAGCTTGGGAAGCTCACTCATTCCACTCAGGACGCTTCGTTCGATCCAATGTAGTCACCGGATCCGCAGTTGCCTGCACGACGGCGTTCACGATCTGCCCCTTGAGCTTGCCGTCTTTCCCGGAGGTCAGTGTGTACATCCCGTAGCTGATCTTCTGCAGTGCGTTCGGGTTCATAAACTGCCTCCTCTGCGTGTAGAATCCAAAGACTCGCGCGTTTCGACATCCGGTGACCACCAGAGTTCTCTTCCTGCTCTCCCCAGAGCCCCGAAAACACGTTACACTAGATTTGTCTGCCAGGCGGTCCATTCCACCTCTTGCCGGAGGCGTTCAGAATCGAGGCCCGAAAACAATGGAGAACATCCAGATCGTTGCCGCTGAGTCGCTCGGGGTGCGCGGATTGTGCTGTGCCGTGACAGTGGGTAGTCGCCGCATTGTCATCGATCCAGGACTTGCTCTGGGTTTCTACCGCCACGGCCGCCACCCTCATCCCGTGCAGATAGCCGTCGGCCGGCTTGTGCGCCGCCACATTGTGGAGCTGCTGCATGGTGCCACCGATGTCGTATTCAGCCATTTCCACGGTGATCATGTACCCCTCAAAGACGCCAATCCTTTCCAGCTCTCCTTCGCAATGCTGCCGGAGTGCTTCTCGGGACTTCGTAGCTGGAGCAAGAACGGCGACGAGTCTCATCCTGAGATGCGCCGCCGCTTTCATGACCTGCAGGAACTCACGGGAGACAATCTGCGGGTTGTCGAAGGCCGCACTGAAGGCCCGCTGTCCTTTTCACCTCCCGTGCCGCATGGCGAAGCCGACACTCATCTGGGAACCGTCATGATGACCCGCATCGAGTTGGAGGACAGGGTATTCGTGCATGCCTCGGATATCCAGCTACTCAACACCGAGGCCGTGGATCAGATCATCCGGTGGCAGCCCGACATCGTCTTCACCGCCGGCCCGCCGCTCTATCTCAACTCTCTGGGAACTGATTCACGAGAGAGCGCCTGGGAGAACGCGCTGCGTCTTGCGAACAGCGTGGATACACTCATCGTCGATCATCACCTCATGCGCAGCGAAGCCGGCGCTCGGTGGTTGACAGAGCTGTCCCAGAGCGCCGGGGGAAAGGTGTGTTCTGCCGCGGATTTCATGCAACGTCCTGCGCTCTTGCTTGAAGCACGACGAGAGGAACTCTATGAAGCCGTCCCGGTCCCGGATGGTTGGATGGATGACTACACGCAGGGCAAGGCGGAAGCGGAGCCCTTTCTCATGACCGCTGTTGAACGAGGAGTGATTCCATCGGTCAACGCCTGACCGAATCTCATCAACCGCCACTCACATACAAGAAGGCGGACAGAACCTGATCCCGACACGGGACCAGTCCTGTCCGCCTCTTCCGGATTTCGATTGTGGTGATACTACTCAAGGAGCACCATCTTGCGCGTGACGGTGACACCGTCGGCTGAGAGGCGGCAGAAGTAGACGCCGGAGGCTGTGCCCACAGCATCCCAAGTCGCACTCCAGATCCCGGCCTCCCGCGGGGAGTCGACGAGGGTGGTCACTCTCTGCCCGGCGATGTTGCAGACGTCCAGCTTCACGTGGCAGTCGCGCGGCAGCTCGTACTGGATCGTTGTGACCGGGTTGAACGGGTTGGGGCGGTTCTGCTGGAGCGCATAGCATGAAGGGCGTGGCTCGACCTGGTCGTCGTCAACACCCGTCTGCCACAGAATCTCACCGACGTAGAAGTCATTGAGATAGCCGTTGTCGTAGCCACCGAAGACGAAGATGTAGTCGGTCTCGTCAATGGTTGTCAGCTCCACGTGAGGGCAGCCGACCGGCGCCGGCAAGGGCGTCGCGGTCATCCAGCCCTCCCCTTCTGCCCAGCAGTAGACTCGGTCACTGGCGGGCCAGCGATCGTATCCGGCGCCGCCACCCGCGACGAACAGGTGATCTCTCAGGAAGTCCCCGTCGGCGAAGGCGACGGGCTCGGGCAAGGGGTCGATCGTCTCCCAGCCGCGCGTCGAGGGGTCGTAGCGGATCGCGTCCGCAAGCACACTGAGCCTCCCGTCGTGTGCGATTCCTCCCACGGCGTAGCAGTAGTTGCTGTCCGAGGCCGAGGCGACATACATCCTTTTGGGCGATGGCGCAGCCGTCTCCTCGGTCCACGAGTCGGAAGCGACATCGTACTCCCAGGACGCCTGGAGGGGCAGGTAGCTGTAGTATTCCTCCACGTAGTAGTAGTGGATTTCCCCGGCCACCACGCCGGCGCCATACTTGCAGCACTCGCGCCAGCCGTCGGGGTGGGGAGAGCTCAGGATCTCCCACGAGTTGGTGGCCGGATGATAGCACCTTATCGTGTCCGAGCCGATGGTGTGGCCCCCGAAGACGTAGAGTTGCTCGTCGTGAACGACTCCTCTGGTGAGAGAGCCATGGGTCGGGAGTGGCGCGGCGTCCGTGGACCACGTATCACTCGCGATATCGTAGACGTAGTGAACAGGTGCCGGAGTGGGATGGCCTCCGAAGAGATACATCTTGTCTCCGATCAGACCCGATGCACCGCGGCAGACAGGTGAGGGCAGAGGAGCACCAGCTGACCAGTTGATCTCGATGTCTATCTCGGAGGGACGTGTCTGCCCGCCGGGACTGCGCGTTCCCCGGGAACGCTCTTGGGCCAGGAAGGGATCTTCGTCGCCACTCCTCGCAGCTCTGTCATACCAACCCATCAAGCCGTAGAACTGGCTGTAGAAGCCGTCCTTGGTCGAATCCTGTCCGGCGGGGTCGTATGTCGCCGGGTTGGTGAAGTCTCCGCCCACGCCGTCGCAGTTGTCGTCCAGGAGCGGGTACTCACCGTTGGCGTTGGAGTGGGGGGCTTCCCACTCGTAGGCCTCATCTATGGCAACGTATCCGTCTTGGTTCACGTCCGCGTACGAGGGCACAGTGCTGGTCGGGCGACCACCGCGGACTGCCGCTCGCCACATGCCGGCCCAACCGTAGGAATTGCCCTGATACGCGTTGACCGATGTAGCCGTGATAACACGCCTGTTCTCGGTACACAGGTTTTCCATGTGGGGCATGATCGCGCCACTGTAGCAGGGGTTGTAGGCGCCGATGTAGACCCTGCAGTCTATGTTGTCGATCCACTGCCTGAGCTCCGTGAAGTAGACGAATCCCCCGTGCACCTCGAATCCGCTCGTGTTCCCGTGGTCAACCCACCAGACGTGGACAAGGTCGTCGTGTGTCGCCCTCGCCGCGACTGTGTCAAAGGCCGCGTGCACGTTCTCCTTGGTGCTTGTCCCATCCGCGAGCTCCGGATGGGCCACGGCGCTGTCGCCGTAGGACAGGTAGAAGATGTTCTCGGGGTCGAAACCCCAGTCCATCAGCGTCCAGACCATGCCTGAGGTGTCGTTCCAGTACCACTTGTACATCTGTCCGCTGACGTTTCCCCCCATGACGACGATCGCGTAGCGGTCGCCGTAGGGCGTCCATTGCCCGCGAGCGCCAGCCGTCACGTAGGCCTCGCCTGCGGTGAGGTCGTCGCTGGGCCTGCTCCGGATCGACGCCGGGTAGATGCTCTCGTCATGAACGGCGATGGCGTGGGCATCGCCGGGGCACGCCGCATCCAGCCTCCCGGGCGTCTGCCCAACGGCATTCCCCACAACAAGAGCGAGCGTCATCAGAGGGAGGACGAGCCCTACTGGTCGCATTGCTGTCACCTCCTGTCTGATCTGCGTGGATTCTCAACCGCCGGAGTCCTGACCTGCCGTGCGGGGTGCCGGCCGTGCGTCATCTGATGAGCAGCAGCTTCCCGACTCTCCTGCAGTTGCCGGCACTCACGCTCAGGAAGTAGACGCCGCTACTCACCGCTCTCCCGGCGTCGTCCCGCCCGTCCCACACGACTGCGTGCTCGCCGGCCCCCCGGAACCCGCTCACCAGAGTCCGCACCTTCTTCCCGCGCACGTCGTAGATCGTCACGTCCGCCCGCCCGGCGAGAGAGACTCGAAACGCGATCCGGGTCTCGGGGCTGAACGGGTTCGGGCGGCTGGGATAGAGCGACAGCGTCGTCGGCTCCTCGTGCTCCCCGTCGGACGCGACTCCGGTCGGCCTCGCGTAGAGCCTCGCCGTGACATTGAGTTCCTGCGTCAGAGCCAGGTTCCCCCTGTTGGAGAACACGGCGTGCCAGGGCTCCGGGCTCGGGAGCACGAACTCGACGCTGCCTCGGGACGTCTCCTCCCGTATCTCGAAGGCGCGGAAACTGTCGCCCGCCGCATAGTGGGCGAAGTTCTCCTGGTCACAGATGAAGAAGCTCGTGTGTCCCGGCGAGTTCGGTTCTGAGAAGCGGTTGCCGTCATCGAGGTTGCTGCCGTGCAGGATCTCTACCGGCAGGTCGTACTCCACGACCAGCCGATAGTCGTCCGTAGGATTGCCCGGCAGGCTGTCCGGAGAGGCCCGAGGCGCGGGCACGGCCCCGGGCAGTGCGACGTTCCACTGGTAGGAGACGCCGGGCTGGCTGCTCGAGATCACTACCTCCGTGCCGCTCGGAGGGTAGTTCCCGATATCGCTCTGGACAGACGCCAAGAACGCGCGGTTGTCGCCGAGGAGAAACTGCTTCTGCCCGTCGCGGTCTGTCCAGCCGGCCGTCGCGCCCCAGCTCACGCACGGGTAGCTCAGGATCTTGACCCTCGCGCCGTCAACGGGACGCCCCTCGCTGTCGGTCACGCTGACGTTCAGGGTACACACCTCCGTGTAGCGCTCGGTCGCGTCCCAGATGAAGCTGTCCCCGCGCCAGTTGAACGCCGCGGCCACGTCCCATCCCCAGTTCTCGTAGCCCTCCGGGTAATCGATGTAGGTGTTCACGGGCTCCCACGCGATCCACTGTCTGTCCCAGAACTCGTTGATCTTGTGATTGTCGCTGTACATGACATTGACGACGGTGGGGATGAGCGCCGCCCGCGCAGCGGCCGACGTGAGATAGGAGTGCACGCTGCAGGTCCCGACGTGCAGGCGACATATCCGCACCGGCTGGTTGTGATGCGGATATGACTGGAAGGTCATCACATCCTGGATCCAGCGCGTGACAGCGCCGACCGCACCGTTGTCGAGCGTGTTCTGCTCGCTCTTCCAGAGAACTGAACAGGTGTCGAGGCGCGTTCTCAGGAGAGGGTACCCGTGGTCGCTGTGGTTCATCAGGAAGTCCCGCCAGAACACGCCGGTCGGCGGGGCCGCGGGGTACCCGGTGTCGGGGTTGATATAGTTCGGGGTCTCCTTGTGCAGCCTGGGATGCACGACGTACCAGTAGTACACGTCGCGAGGAAGCTCGAACTCGTGTGTTTCCCCCCCCTCAAGGACTCTGTAGCTGATCGTCGAGTAGTAGTCCTCGCCGGCGTAGTCCACGATGTCCGCATACGCGAGATGGCCGTCGGCCGCGTACAGCGACTCGACGTTCTCGACGAGCACGCCCGGGTCCATCGAGCCCCCGAGTGTCTCGGGGGCAACGTGGGCCACTTCGAAGCAAATCTCGTCCACGTACGCAGGCTCCGCGCTTAGAATCAGGCCCGCGTACAGGTTCTGATCGGCTTCGTCAAGCTGGAGGAGGTTCTCCCGAAGGGCAGTGCGCAGCCAGCCGGGAGCGAGGGCCACGGCAGCCTCGGCGTCGGGCGTGAGGTCTCCGGCCGCAGCCGATACGTCGATCCGGTGCGCCGGATACTGGAGAGAAAGGCAGCACTCCTCCCCTGCCGGAACGAGATCCGTGACGTAGGTGGAGTCGATCAGCACCCATTCCGCCCTCGTGCTCGTCGCCACGAACACGAGACACACAAGAACGAGGAGAAACAGCAACCTGCGTCCGCGCAGCGAGCTGTCCATTGTCATCATCTCCTGCCGCACCCCGGCCCGCGGAACACTTCTCTCAAGTGTCCGTCCCTGCGGGTGGAGGCTCTCACGGCCGGAAGGCCGGCCGCTGTGTAAACACGCTTGTTACTTCAGCACAAGGCACTTCCTCGCCTCACTCGCGCCACCCACGGTGATCCGGTAGAAGTAGAGGCCCGAAGTCACATCACCCGCGTCCCACAGGACGCTGTGGTCGCCGGCCTGCCTGACACCGTCAACCAGCGTCTCCACGAGCCGGCCGTCAACGCTGTAGACCCGGAGAAGCACCTGGTCCTGCTGCGACAGCGTGTACGAGATGTTCGTCACAGGGTTGAAGGGATTGGGACAGTTCTGACGGAGGGCGACCCTCACGAGCTCCGATTCGGGCTCCGTCCCTTCGTCGATGCCGGTCGCAACGTGGTCGCACGTGAAGACGACCTCTCTGGTCGCGCCTTCCGGGAGCGCCGGCTGTCCCTGATACCATGCGTACAGGAGGACGAAATCGTCTTCCACGACAGCACTGATGGCATCTGTGGAGACGATGCTGACGTTCTCCGCCCGGAACGGCAGGATCGTCGCGGGGTGACGCTCCCCCCACTTGCTCGTGTAGCCGGGGCTTCCCTCTCTGTTCATGGTCATCCTGAACGTGATGGTGTCACGCGCGGTGCCCGCGCTCGTCGTGAGTTCCGTGTCAAAGAGCGGTTCCCGATAGACACCCTCGTGCGACATCCTGACTCGCATCCCCGGGTCTCCGTAGAGAGCGGAGCCGTTGAGATCGGGCGGGCTCGCTCCGGGCGTCCCGTTCATCATGTCGAATCTCAGCGCCTGGTTCGCGAGGAAGTACGCCTCCGCCCAGGTGTATTGCCTCGCCGCCTTGTAGAAGTACGCCTTCGTACCGCCGTGCTGATGGGAGGTGCCGCCCTCGTACATCACGTAGCCGGTGTACTGGTACGCTCCACCCGTGTGGATCCAGGAGGGCGCCATCGAGCTGCCGCTCAGGATCTTGCCGATGTAGCAGTTCCCCAGTCCGAAGTAGATCCTCGGATGGTCCGAATCGATGTTGATGTTCGGCCCACTGTAGGGATCTCCGTAGACCTGGCCGACGCTCGAGCGGAAGAACCCCTCGAGGCCCGAGGTGGGGTAGTGCATCTGCCACATGTTGTGGTCGCCGTGTCCGCTCGTGTACATGATGTCGACCGGGTCGTTGTCGAATATGCCAATGCCCCTGTTGATCATGCCTACCAGCCACTCGGTGCGGTCGGTGGGACCGTCGGTGTGGCTCGTGGTGGCGAGGGAGTCCGGGTACTTGACGTAGTACTGCCCGTACGTCGCCTCGCTTGTGGCGATGCCCTGGGTGTAGTAGGCCAGATCGCAGCTGGTGGTCCCGCCGAGCACCGTCTTGACGTCGAACCCGGTGGGGCCGGTGACGAGCCTGAGCGCATCGTCGGAGTCGTACCCGGTCACGATTCCCCAGATGGCGTCGCAGTAGCTGTCGCCGTCCAAGCTCCGCATGAAGGGCCAGACCGTGCTCTGCACGAAGCTGGCCGAGGCGGTGCTCAGTTCGCAGACGAGGCCGACGTGCGTCGGCCGGAAGGCCGAGAGCTCCGCCTGCACGTCGTACGGAGAAGAGGTCCAGATGAACAACTCTCCCGAGTACCTTGCCAGGAGTGAGTCTGCCACCGCGGCCCACTGCGCGTCGTCGTACGTCGACTGCTTGATGACGACCGCGTAGGCCATCCCTCGTTCGCCGCGGACGCCGGGACACGTTTCCACGGAGTTGTGTATCGCCACGTCGCGCGCCTGTGCAGAAAGAGCGCACAGGAGCAGCAGTACAAGAACCAGCGGAATCGTTCGCCTGCCAGACATGTTCCTCCTCCCTCCCTGGGCCGAGGGCCGGGTCACCCTCGTGAGCTGTATGCCGGCGGCCCTCTCAGACAACACGCCGCAGGCCACCTGCGGCCGGGGTCCTGCCGCCAAGAGAGCCCGGTTCTCACGGACCGGGCTCTCTCTATACACCATTGCGGGAGCGCCGGGCCTATCTGTACAGCGTCTTGATCCGGCCCCAGCTCCGGTCCTCAACTGGCACGGTGGCCATCTGACCCACGTAGAAATTGTCATAGGTCGCCCACAGGCCATCGCCGCAACTGATCGTCATCGACGTGATCGG
>JAUWLR010000191.1 GCA_030613615.1 Candidatus Eiseniibacteriota bacterium | reverse complement strand
GATGGCGGCTTCGCCGCCTCTTCTGTGAAGGCGCGCTGTCCAGCGCGCGGGGCGGCCGAACCCGACGGGTTCCAAGCACCCAGCTGGGTACAACGAGAAAGGCCCGCAATGCGGGCCTTTCTGAACTGGCGTCCCTAGTGTGTGAGAGTTGGAACCGCCTCCTCGAGTGGCTCGGGGAGGCGGTCCACCCAGGGCTCTTCTACAAGCTGCCGTCAGTGCCGTTCCATGCGGTCAGTCGAGGCCGAGTTGCGCGCGGACACCCTCGTACTCCGCGACGTACTTCGAGGCACTCTGCTTCGCGAAGCGGAAGAGATCGACGCTGAAGAACAGGAACGGATCCTCGTCCACGTCGTGCCAGGTGACGCCGAGGTTCCAGTTGCGCCTGATGTGGACCAGCACCCCGACTCCCGGGTCGAGGTCCTCGCGAAGCGAGACCGTCGCGGAGACGCCCCAGTAATCCCCGAGCTGCTCGCCCCGGTACCAGATGTGACCGAGGAACTCGACGTGCATCGCTTCCTTGATCTTCGCCTCGTCGAGCGGGTCGACGCTCAGCTCGAGTCCGATGGTCGGGTGCAGGAGGATCCACTGATGGCCGGGCGGGCCCAGCTCGGGAAACCCCGGCGGTTCGATCAGCCAGCCGTTGACCAGCGACTCCCAGGGCATCTGCGAATAGCCCCTGTCGAGGAAGTTCTCCCAGCGCTCCACGGCGTCCTCCAACTCCTGGACGTTCGACGCGACCACCAGGGCCACCTGCTCGGTGACGAGGTTCGAGAGGGCGTTCTGGAGGAGCCGCCACTGGCGCATCTGCTCCGAGGTCAGGAGCAGGAGGACGTTCTCTCCGTCTTCGTCCCACTCGTAAAGGAGGAGTTCGTCGGCCGTTCCCTTGAAGTAGCCCGAGACGTCCTCCCCACTCGCGTCGGTGAGCGTCTCGATCTGGAGGGTGTGGAGCCCGAACTCCGCCCTATTGAACGCCTCGAGGAAGATGTTCTGCTCGGCCTTCGTGTCGAGGGACCCCTCGATACCCGGCGAAAGGAGCGCCACCTTCAGCGCGTCAAGGAAGTGCTGGAGCTGATTCAGGATCTTCTCTTGCTTGGGTTCGTTCTCGCCCCAGTCCTGTGCGTCAAACAGCGAGATCATCTCGCTCGCGACCGCGAGTATCTGCCCGGTCTGGATCTTGTCCGCATAGGTGTCCTCAAAGCGCTGTCGGTGGAACGGAGACGTCCGCTCCTCCGACTCCCAGTTGTCGATCGGTACGTCCTCGAACTCGGACGGCACCGCGTCGACCGGGTTTTGAGCGGAGAGCGGTGGGGCACCTGCAAGGAGCGCCACGAGGATGCACAGGAAGAGCGCGAGGACTCGAGTTCGCATCACGTCACGCTCCCTTCCAGGCTCGCCCAGGTGTCCCCAGCGAGGTCCTTCAGCTCCTTCACGCCGCCCCACATCTTGCATAGGGCGTCGAAGTTCTCCTTCAGCCCCTTGTCCTCATTGATGCCCTGGGCCAGCGCGTGGAGCTCGGCGATCTTGCCTTGGGCGACAGCCAGGTTATCGAGAGCATCCCCGAAGCGCGCGTAGTCGTTCACCGCCTCGCGCGTCTGCTTCGGTGTGACCGCGCTCGACCTGGCGATCGACTTGAGCAGCGGGATGTGCACCCTGGGGTTGTCGAGGTAGTGCAGCCAGCCGTGCACGTTCCAGGCCCGGTAGTGGCTCAGGCTCGTCATCCGGAAGTCGCCCCCCCAGGACACCGGATCAAAGGGCTTCGGCTTGGTGAACGGGTCCAGTTCGTGGCGGTGGCAGTACATCCGTCCGCAGTACCGGTTCTGCGTGCTGTTCGGACCAGGACGCACGACCGACTCGTAGGCCTTGGGCTCTGTCTGCAGCAGGCGGCTCACGTTCGCGAGCATGTGGATCGACTTGAAGCGGAAGTTCTCCGTCCCGAAGGTGGTGACGTCGTCCCCGATCCGCGGCGCGGTGCCCAGCTCAGCGAGCGCGTCGTGCGCGACCGAGGTGCCCAGGCTGTGCGCCATCAGGCTGAACTTCGCGTCCGCGTCCTGCGCGCGCTTGCGCTGGATCTCCTCGAAGATCTTGAGCTGCACGTTGGCCCGGATCTGTGCGGACTCGTGCCGGAAGAAGCGGCAGATGATGACGTCCGCAACGTGGCTCAGGAGGAAGCCGGCGCCGTCCCCCGACACACCGGCGAGCCAGTCGAGGCTGTCCCCGTGGCACAATTCGTTCGCCTGCGCGAACTCGCCGAACGTGGTCGCCTGAGCGTCCCAGCGAGCGAGCGCCGCGCGGATGAGCCCGTCGTACCCGACCGGGACATGCTCGGCGTACTCCTCCAGCTTCTTCTTCGTCCGGAAGTGCGGGTAGCGCTCGGAGCACTCCACCAGCTTGTTCCAGACCTCGTCCGACCACTGGCTGCCTTCGAAGCGCCCCATGCCGTGGACGAGGAACAAGGTGTGCTTGGCCATGCCCTCCTCCTTGCCGGTGACTTTGCGCCTAGGCACGCGCGACTGACGAATCCTGGAGGGTCAGTCCTCGTCTCGCAGGCTTGGCGCGGGTCTGTCCCTCGTGAAGCTGATCGACGAGCCCGCTAACCGTCCACCTCAGATACTCCTGCTCACTGGGGTCCCTAATGTGTGAGAGTTGGAACCACATCCTCGAGTGGCTCAGGGAGGTCGTAATCCTATGCGCCGGTGACAGCTAGATCTGTTTCCCCACGGTGGACGTGTTCCCAACTCCTGCCACGAATCAAGACCTGCGTATCGCGATCGGAGCGTGAGCCAGCGCCTCGCTGCGTCAAGAATGGAGCCGTCCACTAGCAGGGCCAACGAGACTCATTTGGAACTCTCCTGATGGCACTAGATGATAGAACCAAGACGCTCTTCAGTGAGATTCCGAACGTACTAGAGGAAGTCAATGCGTAGAGGACGCCACGTGCGACCAGGTCGTGCGTCGCGCTGCGGGCCCCCTGCACACCGGCACCGAAAGCGGGACGATGCCTCGCCGGGCCCCGGCATGCGCGCCACCCGCCCCCGACGGCGTGAGACACCGATGGCCCTAACGAAGTCTCCGCTCCTCGCGTCACGCCTCTAGCAGGAAGCCGTCTAGTAGTCGTACCGCTGCTACTACTGGCGTTTGATCCTGATCACGATGAGAGTGTGGAAGGTACAGATTTCTACTTCGTTCACATCTCCCCAAAAGCCTCCCCGCTTGTATATGATCTTCAGGCAGAACTCTCCAGACTCATTGACATCGGAATCGGGGATACACTCCTTAACTGATCTTGCTATCTCCCTAGAGACAAGATCCACTTCGTCGAGATCCGCGTGGACCATCTCGGCCTCGTAGAAGATACTTGCTCCGGACCCGGTTCCCTCCTTGACGTAGCTCGTCCCTGTTCCAGAAAGGTCTAGCGGCGAGTCCCACCACCACCTGTAGTTTCCTTTACTCCAAGTGTGTAGTCGTACCCACGTGCTGTATACCCATCAATACTCACAACTTCGTTACCGGTTACTGTAACTTCGATTTGTGCACCACCGGATGAACCAGCATCCACAATAGTAAGGGTCTGTGTTCCGTTGTTGTAGTCTGCCCCGCCATCTGAGATAGATACAGTGAGCACCTTATTGCAGGTTACCAGGAGTTTCACGTATCCCTTTCCGAACGCACTCACTGCTACGTCACCATCAGATGATGTCCAGGCACCATCACCAGTTGCCTTGTGGTATATCAAGTGTACAAAGTTTAGTCTACCTTGCTCCCATGACCCAGGTTGCCCCTGGATAACGTGGGGTCTGTATTCCC
>JAUWLR010000249.1 GCA_030613615.1 Candidatus Eiseniibacteriota bacterium | reverse complement strand
ATCGCGGGCTTCATGCACGACATCGGCAACCTGGTCAACCGCGAGGACCACGCGCAAGCGGGCGCCATCCTTGCCCACGGGCTTCTCAAGGACCTCGACATGCCGCTCCAGGAGATAATGCAGGTGATGTCGGCCATCGGGAACCACGACGAGGAGCATGCGCACCCGGCGACCAACGTCTCGGCGGCGCTCATTCTCGCGGACAAGGCGGACGTGCACAAGTCGCGCGTCCGGAACCCATCGACGGTCAAGTTCGATATCCACGACCGCGTCAACTACGCGGCCCAGAAATCGGTGCTCCTGATCATCCCGGAGAAGAACATCATTCGCCTGAACCTGACGATCAACACGAAGATCTCCTCGGTGATGGAGTATTTCGAGATTTTCCTCTCCAGGATGGTGGTCTCCCGCAGGGCGGCCGATTTCCTGGGTTGCCACTACGAGCTGGCGGTCAACGGAAACCGGCTGCTCTAGCAGCGAAGGGGAGCAGGCTGCTCTGGCCGTAGCCGGCTCCTGCACGCCCCAGCCCCATAGACCGGACCCCACCCGCATATGGCTTGACACGCGCCGGACACGTGGATATACTGCGCGGGTTAGCCAATACACGTGGAGAGACCACCTCTCCGAAAAGGGGGAAGATGATGAACGTCGCGAGGACAGCCGTTGCACTTCTGGCACTGGCTGCTTTCGTCCTGGTGGGCGGGTGCGGGGGCGATCCTGCATTCACCGCCGGGAAGGTCTATCTGCAGCAGGAGGATTACGAGAACGCCGTCGAGCAGCTGAGCAGAGCCATCAAGAACTCCCCGGACGCGTGGGAGCCTCACATGTGGCTTGGTCGCACCTACGCCGAGACGGACAGACTCGAAGAGGCCAGTGAGCACATGCACATCGCGCTCGATCTTTCTCCGGACGAGAAGGCCACCGCCGAGTGCCGGAACGCGATCGCTTTCTACACGCAGATGTTCCGCAACGAGGGCAACAACAAGATGGAGGCGGCCCAGTACGAAATGGCGCTCGCCGAGTACGAGAAGGCCATCGTCATAGACCCCCACAACGCGAACAGTCTGGTGAACCTGGGCGCGGCGTATCAGAACATCGGCGACTACGACGCCGCGATCGGCGCCTACGAGGAGGCCCAGGAGCTGGACCCCGACAGCGAGTCAATCCTCGAGTATCTGCTGGACGCCTACAGCTTCAAGGCGGGCAGCCTCGCGAGCCCGGGCGTTGAGGACTACGCTGGCGCCATCGATTACTACGAGAGAATCGAACGGGTCGCGCCGGACTTCCCGGATCTCCTCTTCAATCTCGGCAACATGCACTACCTCTCCGAGCACTGGCGCAAGGCCGTCGACTACTTCGAGAAGCACCTCGACAACGACCCCGAGGACACCGATGCCCTCTCCAGGGTCTACTACTCGTACTGGAAGCTCGCCGAGCAGATCTGGGACCTGGACGAGGTCCTGGCCACCGAGTACTACGAGAAGGTGATCGAGGCCGTCATCCTGCTCATCGAAGTGGACGACACTATCTCGTACCATCGCATGCTCGTGCGCATCTACAACAAGCTCGATCGTCCGGAGGAAGCGCAAGCGGAGCTCGAGCAGATCAGGATGTTGCTCGAAATAGGCGAGTAGGCAGGGCTTTCCTTCCAGCGGGGACGTTGGATTGCACGGTTTCAGGGGAACATCGGCCCTTCAGGGAGGGCCGATGTTCTCTTGGGGACCCCTCACCAATGAACATCATCACGGATCACGACATAGCAGGGACGCCGCTTGACGGCCTGACGGTCGCCGTCATCGGCTACGGGAACCAGGGCGAGGCGCACGCGCTCAACCTGCACGATGCGGGTGTCAATGTCGTCGTGGGACTGCGTGCGGAGAGCCTGTCGCGGTCTAAGGCGGAGCTTGCCGGGCTCCGCGTACTCGGCCTTCCTGAGGCATGCGCGGCCGGGAACGTCGTCGCGCTCATGGTGCCCGATGATGTCATGTCCGAGGTCATGGACGAGATTGTGGCGCCACACATAAGGGCCGGCGCGGCCGTCCTCTTCGCGCACGGGTTCCCGCTGCGGTTCGGGGGTGTCGAGCCGCCGGCGGGTGTCGACGTCGTCATGGTGGCGCCGATGGGGCCGGGCCTGAGGCTCCGCGAGCGCTTCGTCGAGGGGAGCGGCCTGCCGGGCGCCTACTCGGTCGAGCGGGACGTCACCGGGAACGCGAAGCGCGTGGCGCTCGAGTACGCCAAGGCGATAGGCCTGACGAGGATCGGGCTCTTCCGG
>JAUWLR010000207.1 GCA_030613615.1 Candidatus Eiseniibacteriota bacterium | reverse complement strand
GTCGTTTCCCAGGTCGCTCTGGAGTGGGAGAGGGTTCCCGACGGGGCAGCGTTTGTGCTGGGTTCCTGAGGCGCTTCTCTCATGGCGCCCCGGCGCCGTAAGAAGGGCGCCGAGAAGAGCGCCGACAGGGGCGCCAGCGGCAGCCCCTCCAGCTGATCATTGATTCAGAGTGTGATTTGTGGTATCATCCGTATTTGGGCCATCTGGCCCCAGAGATGTTGATATTCGCGAACGTCTGATACTCACCCCCGGCACCCAAGTTAGTCCGAAAGGGGAGCTACGAATGAGGATGTACAGCAGAGCCATCGTGCTCATCGCTGCGCTGTGCGCATTCGCACTGGCGGCGGTGCCTGCGACTGCGGTCACCGCGGAGCAGGCCACCATGCGGGCCCGGATCGAGTTCGCGTCGATGGACGAATGGGACGAATTCCGGAAGACGCCAGGGCTCGACGTCATGAAGTCCAAGCCTGGCGTGGGCGCGACCATCATTACGAATTCCGCCGAGATAGAAGAGCTCCGCGCCATGGGGTTCAACGTCATCGTCGAGATCGAGGATCTGGTCAGGCACTTCCGTTCGCAGATGACGCGCGACGACTTCGGCGATTTCAATACATTCTCGGAGATGGTCGCCGTGCTCGATCTGCTGCACGCGACCTACCCTGACATCACAACGGACAAGATCTCCATCGGCACAAGTGAACAGGGACGGGACCTCTGGGTCATGAAGATATCGGACAATCCCGACATCGATGAGACCGAGCCCGAGGTGCTCTTCGACGGTATGCACCACGCGCGCGAGCCGATTTCGATGGAGGTCGTACTCCACTACATGACGTGGCTCTGCGAGAACTACGGAACCGACACGGAGGCCACCTACCTGGTCGACAACCGCGAGATCTGGTTCTTCCCCATCGTCAATCCCGACGGCTACGTCTACAACGAGTCGGTGGGCTGGGGCACGATGTGGCGGAAGAACAGGCGGGTCAACGCCGGGAGCCCGTACCTCGGTGTCGACAACAACCGCAACTACGACTGGGAGTGGGGCACGACCGGCGTCGACCACTACCCGTCCAGCGATGTCTACTGCGGCCCCTACGCATTCAGTGAGCTCGAGAATCAGGCATACCGCGACTTCGTATACGCGCACGACTTCCCCGTGCACATCTCATTTCACTCGGTCGTGGGAGCGATACTCGTTCCGTGGGCCTACGAGAATATCCCGTGTCCCGACGACGCCCTTCTCCGCGAGATCGCGAATGAGATGGCGCGGTACAACGGCTACGAGGTCGGGCGCGCGGGCGAGGTCATCGGCTACATCTGCTCCGGCACGACGTGCGACTGGCTCTACGGGGAGCTTGGGTGCCTGACGGTGTGCGTCGAGGTCGGTGGCAGCGGTTTCTGGCCGGCGGAGAGTGAGCTGCCGGGACTCGTTGCAGAGAATCTCTGGCCGCAGCAGTACATGACACGGATCGCCGGGTCCTACCTGGCGCTCAGGGACAACTACACGCTCGCGGGGGGGAACGGCGACCAGAACCCCGCCCCGGGCGAGACGCTGGATCTCACCGTCACCATCGACAATCAGAGCGTGGCCGTCGCCGCTTCGAACGTCTTCATCACGCTCTCGACGGACGACCCATACGTTCAGCTGAGCGACGCGTCTTCTGCTCTGGGCGCAATCGCGGCGCGGGACTACGCCAACAACTCCTCGGACCCCTTCTCCTTCACTCTCGACCCGTCGACCCCGGACGGTCATGGCCTGGTGATAAGGGTCAACATCGTCGCGGACGATTTCCAAGGCGAAGAAGAGATCATCTGGATGGTCGGGGCTCCGACGCTGCTTTTCTCCGACGACATGGAGAGCGGCACCGGGAACTGGGTGGAGAACGACGGCTACTGGGGGCTCACGTCGGCTCACTTTCATTCGATGAGCACCTCCTACACCGACAGCCCCGGCGGCAACTACGGCGACTACAGGAACACGTGGATTGAGCTGGCCGATCCGATCGACTTCTCCAGCGCGGTGGCGGCCGAGCTCAGGTTCTGGCACAAGGTCGACACCGAGGAGAACTACGACTACTGCTACGTGGAAGCCTCGGACGACGGAGGGACGACGTGGCTGCAGGTGGGGGAGAAGTTCCACGGGAACTGGCCGTGGGCCCAGATCGTGTTTCCCCTGGATGACCTCGTTGGCACGGCGAACTTCAAGGTGAGATTCCGGTTCAACTCCGACACGTATATCACAGAGGACGGCTGGTACGTAGACGACGTCGAGATCTACGGGCCGCCGACCGGGAACGCAGCACCGTCGGCTCCTACGCTCTCGGATCCGCCGGAGGGTGGCACGGTCTCAACATCCATGCCGACGCTCACAGTCGGGAACGCGTCCGACCCGGATCCGGGTGACGTGCTGACGTACGGCTTCGCGGTCTACTCCGACGAGCTCTGCACGTCCGTCGTCGCGTCGGCGGCCGGCATTGCGGAGGGGACGACCGCGACGAGTTGGACCGTGGACACGGCACTCGTGGACGGCACCTACTACTGGCGCGCGTATGCGGACGACGGCACGGAGCGCGGTCCCCTCATGGATACCGCGAGCTTCATCGTTAACTCCACCGGCGCCGGGGAAGTGTCGCGCGTGGCGCTCCGTCCCGCACATCCGCACCCGTTCGGCGCGGCGCCGACCCTGGCCTTCGAGCTGCCACAGACGACCGGTGTTACACTGGCGATATACAGCGTCGACGGCCGCCTGGTCACGACGCTCGTGCGCGGTCAGGCAGGGCCGGGCCCGGTCGAGGTCCTGTGGGACGGCAGCGACGAGCAGGGCCGCAGCGTCAGCAGCGGCCTCTACTTCGTCAAGCTCCTTGCGGGCGACGAGGTTCGGCTGGGCAAGCTGGTCGTGCTGAGATAGTATCATCAAGATCGCACAAGTTGAGGCGGATGGGGTTGGACTGAGTGTTTGTCCGGCCGCGTCCGCCTCGTTGTTTGCGTGGTGGGTGTGGAAGGGTGTAGGAGTGGGCAGGCGCGAGGCCTCGGTAATGTGGTTGGGGCGCTCAGCGACCCCGAGACCTAGGTTGGATGGCTCGGCCTGCCCAGCAAGACCCCGATTCAGGGAATGGAGGCCGGCCCTCCTCTTGGTTGCATGTTGCACCACGGGGCCTCGCGAGGCCCCCTCCATTTGTCTGACTGCCGGTGCAGAAGACGTCCCTGCCTGCGGGATTCCGGGAAAGCGTCCCACTGGAACGCGGATTGCACTTAGCAGGCGTGGTACATTCGGGGCGGTTGTCTGACCGGCCGGACGCGCTAGCCTGGACGGCGATTCCTTCCTTTGGCTCGCCGCGTTGCGCCCGCCGTGTT
>JAUWLR010000117.1 GCA_030613615.1 Candidatus Eiseniibacteriota bacterium | reverse complement strand
GGGCATGAACCCGTAGTGGAGCAGCCTGGTCAGAATACCGTTCGGCGCTATCGCCGGGTTGCCGCCGTAGTGCCCGAGCGTCCGGTTCAGTGGGACGACCACCGCGCTTCCAGCCACCATGCGCCCAAACGACGACGCGCCGACGGCGAGTGTCTCGCGCACGATGGGCGGTGAGAGCTTGAGGTCGCTGAATCTCATGGCCAGGCTGCTTCTTCCGCTGGCGAAGTAGATCGCGATGAAGATGGTCGTGCACGCCTGCGCCAGCACGGTCGCGAGCGCCGCGCCGCGCATGCCCATGTCCAACCCGAAGATGAAGATGGGGTCCAGCACAATATTGATGCCAGCCCCGATGAGCATGACGGTCATCGCGACTTTCGCACGGCCCTCCGAGCGGATGATGTTGTTGTGTGACATCGCGTAGCAGCGGAAGGCCGTCCCCCATAGAATGATCGACAAGTAGTCCCGGGCGTACGGCAGTATCTCCTCCGTCGCTCCGAAGATCCTGAGCAGCTCATCCAGGAAGACGAAACCGCCGGTGGTCAGGATCGCCGCGGACAGGAACGTCAGTGTGAGGGCGTTCCCGAACGCCCGGTGGGCCCGCGCCTCATCTCCGGCGCCGAGCGCGCGCGAGATGATGGACGCGCTACCCATGCCGATGAGCTGGCCGACGGCAAGGATGATGAGCTGGACGGGGAAGCAGATCGCGAGGCCGGCTATGCCGAGCGTGCCCACGCCGCGCCCGATGAAGATGGCATCGACGAGGTTGTAGGTCGCCATGACCCCCATGCCGACGGTCGCGGGAATGGACAGCCGCCAGAGGAGCGCGCCGATGTCCGTGTCGGCCAGGATGTGGTTACGCTCCGGGTCAGGCACTCGCCGCCTCCGCGTCTGAGCTGCCTCTGCTGCGCAGCCAGGCCATCACGCGGGCGACGCCCGCCTGGCCGTCCTCCACGAGCAGATAGAGACTGGGCACGAGCACCAGAGTGATGAGGGTCGCGAAGACGATCCCGTATCCGAGCGAGATGGCCATCGGGATCATGAACCGCGCCTGGCGAGATGTCTCGAAGATCATCGGCGCGAGCCCGCCGTAAGTGGTCATCGTTGTCAGGAGGATGGGCCGGAAGCGGCGGACCCCGGCCTTGTGGATCGCTTCCTCGGCACTGAGACCCTCGCCCCGGAGCTTGTTGGCGTAGGTGATGAGGATGAGCGAGTCGTTCACGACGACGCCCGAGAGCGCAATGATACCCATGAGGCTGATGATACTCATGCTGTATCCCATGAGAAGGTGGCCGAGCACCGCCCCCACGATGCCGAACGGTATGGCCATCATCACCACGAGAGGCTGGGCGTAACTCTTGAACGGAATGGCCAGGAGCGCGTACGAGATGATCATGGCCAGCGCGAAGCCCCCGATGAGTGCACTCATGCTCTCCTTGATGTCAGCCTGAAAACCCTCGAACGAGTACGAAAGGCCGGGGTAGTCCTCGACGAGCGACGGCAGCACGGTCGCCTCGAGGCTGGCCTGCACGACGGAGGTCTGGTCGAACGGCTCCACGCCGCTCGTGACCTGCACGGTGCGTCGTCCGTCCCGCCTGGAGATGCTCGTGTAGGCGCGTCCGCGCTCCACGCTCGCGACCCGCATCAGCGGCACCCACGTCCCCGCCGGGGTCTGCACCAGGAGGTTCTCTACGTCCGCCTCCTGCCTCCTGGCTTCCTTCGGCAGGCGCACGAGAACCTTCACCTCGTTGCGGCCCCGCTGCTGACGGAGGGCCTGTGCGCCGTAGAACGACGACCGGACCTGCCGGGCGACCGAACTCGCGGTGAGGCCGACCGCCTGTCCCTCGGGCCGGATCCGGAAGTCCATCTGCTCCTTACCCGGGCTGTAGCCGTCATCGATGTCTCTCGTGTAGGCGAATTCCGCGAGCCGCCCGGCCAGGTCAGAACTGGCCCTATTGAGCGTTTCGACGTCGCGGTGCGACAGCTCGACGGTGAGCGCGGCTCCGGCGCCCGGCCCTCCGCGGTCGGCCTCGAAACGCAGCATCTCGAGGCCCGGGATCTGCCCCGTCTCCTCCCGCCAGAGACCGGTGAACCGGAACGTGTTCATTGGCCGCTCGTCCGGATCGGTCAGGTAGACGGTCACTTCGATCATGTTCTCGTTGACACGTCCCTTGATCCCCTCGGACAGCCTGTCACCGCCGTGCTCGTCGATGACGCGGCCCGCAGCCTCCTCCAGAAGGCCTCTGACCTCCCGCGCCCGCTCGAGGGGAACACCGTAGGGCAGCACCGCCGTGACGACGGCACGGTCCGACTCGACTTTTGGCATCAGGACCATGCCCATGCGCCCGCTGAACAGGTAGCTCAACACGAGCATCAAGAGCACGAGCCCCAGGGCAACCGTGACGCGCCGATTGTCTATGACCCTATGAAGAAACCGCGAGTACCGGCCCTTTATGAACCGCTCGAGACCCGCCGCAACCCGCTGCTGCACGCGGTTGATGCGGCCCTCAAGACCCTTGTGTTCGCCGGAGTTTCCGCGGGCCAGGTGCGCCGGCAGGATGAGAAGCGCCTCCACCCAGGAGATGATGAAGACGGTGACCACGACCATCGGGATGGAGACGAAGATCTTCCCCATGAAACCCGGGATGAACGCGAGCGGCAGGAACGCCACTATGTTCGTCAGAATGCTGAACGTGATGGGCACCGAGACGTCGCGCGCGCCCTGGATCGCCGCCTGCAGGAAGCCCATTCCGCGGCGGCGGTATTCATAGATGTTCTCCCCCGCGACGATGGCGTCGTCGACCACGATGCCGAGCGCGATGATGAACGCGAACATTGTGATCATGTTGATGGTCACACCGATCGCGGGCATCAGAAGCAGGCCGCCCAGGAACGAGACCGGTATCCCCATGGTCACCCAGAACGCCAGGCGCATGTTGAGGAAGAGACCCAGTACAATCAGTACGAGAACGAGTCCGAGGAAGGCGTTCTTGAGCAGGAGGCGCAGGCGCTGCTCGTAGTTCTCAGACCTGTTGACCGTGGAAGCGACGTCCACACCGGGTGGCAGGCGTCCCTCTATGTCGATGAGAACTCTGTCGACCTCATCCGACACTCCTATGGGCGTCTGAGCGCCGACCCTGTAGACCTCCACGTCCACACACGGGAGCCCATCGAATCGCTGCTCGACGTTCGAGTCTTCGAAGCCCTCCGACACGGTGGCGATGTCGGCCAGGAGGAGGATGGCGCCCGACGCGGTCGTGATGACCGGCAGCCGAGCAAACTCCGTGGCCCAGTCCCTGCGCTCTTTGACGCGCAGGAGGATCTCGCCGCCCTCGGTCCTCACGGAGCCACCGGGCATCTCAAGGGCGCCCGCCGCGACCGTCTGCGCGACCCCGTCGAGAGTGAGGCCGTGGGCGCGAAGCATGTCCTGCGAGATCTCGATGTGGATCTCCATGTCCCGCACACCCGCCACGTCGACCTGAGTGATCTCCGGGGATTGCAGCAGTATGTCGCGCGCCTCCTCGCCCAGCTCGAGCAGCACCTGCTCGCTCACGTCCCCGTAGATGACGAGATTCCGCACCAGCCGACGCATCGATTGCAGCCTGACCTGCGGCTCTTCAGCCTCCTTGGGAAGCGTGACGATGCGGGCGACTTCCTGGTCGATCTCCTGATAGGCTTTCTGCCCGTCGACGCCGGCGTGGAGCTCGACCGTGACCCTGGCCATTCCCTCGGAGGCCGTCGCCTGGACGCGCTTGATCTCGGAGACGCCGCGAACGGCCTCTTCGAGCGCGAGCACGATGCCGCTCTCGACTTCTTCGGGCGAGGCACCCGGGTACGCCACAGTTATCGTCACCAGGTCAAGGCTGAACTCGGGGAAGACCTCCTGTTTGATGCGGGTGGTCATGAAGAGCCCGCCGATCAGGAAGACCAGCATCATGATATTGGCGGTCACGTGGTTGGAGGCCATCCACGCGATGGCGCCGCCCTTGCTCTTGTCCGTCATCGGCTCTTCTCCCCTTCCGCCTCACCGTCGCCGCTGGCGGGTCCGCCGGCGCCCGCACCCTTCTCCCCCGCGCCCTTGCCCTCAGCCGTCGCGCCACCCTTCAAGCGCAGGGGCATGCCCTCGACCGGAGCCGAGAGGTGAGTCGTCACCAGCCGCTCACCCGCCTCAAGGCCCTCCACCACAAGCACCTGGCTCTCGCCGGCGTATACGGGTTTGATCGTCCGGATCCTGAGGTTGTCTTCATCGTCCATCAGCCAGACGCTGTTGCCGTCACGGACGTAGCGACGCTCGACGAGTACGGCGTCGGCGACTGTCTGCCCGAGAAGCTCGACGTCGACGAAGGAGCCCATGAGCAGAGCGGGAGCCGCGGCGTCCGCCGTCCGCAGGTTGAACGGGTCGAGCACCTCCACGATAACCCTGACCATGCCGCCTTGTGCGTCCAGACTGCCGGAGCGACTCAGCACGCGCCCCTCGCGCCATGCGCCCTTGTCCCACACGGCGTCCTGGCGCACGCGCACGACCGACCCGCCGGACCCGTCGGCGCGAGGCGTCTCGATCCACACGAGGTCGTCCACGCGGACAAGCACTTCCACCCAGCAGGCGTCGGTGCCGACGAGCGTTGCCAGAGCCGTATTGGCCGCGACGATGCCGCCACGATCCACGAGCCTGTCCTCGACGATGGCGTTGAACGGAGCTACTACCGTGGTGCGATCCAGATCGATTCGAGCCTGCTCCAGCGCCGCCAGCGCCGCGATGTGGGCCTTGCGCGCCGTCTCGAGCTGGGGGGCGCGGAGCACGAGTTCGATGTCGTCGTCATCGATGATGTCCCCCATCAGTTCGTACTCGCGACGGGCGATCTCCTGCTGGCTCTCTTCGAGCTTGAGTGCCTGCTCCGCCCGCGCCACGTCGCTCTCCCGCTGCCGCACCGCGAACTCGTACTCGCGGGCGTCTATCCGGAGCAGCATCTCTCCCTCGGCGAACCGCCCTCCAGGGATCAGGCGCGGGCTCACGTAGATCACCTGCCCGCCGACCTGGGCCTGGAGCCGCACATCGAGGGCCGACTTGACCGTGCCGAGGGCTTCTACTGTCACCTGTGTGTCAGCAACCTCGAGCGTCGTGACCTCCACGAGGCGCGCCTGACGCTGCGGCTGCCGTCGCGGCGCCTCGGGACCGGTCGCAGCGACGACGCCCGAAATGACCAGACCCACGAACAGGATCATCAGGGGCGACCAGCGGTTCTTGAGGATCATCTTCAGCTTGTCCTTCACGACTGTGTCCTCCCGTTTGATCCAGCGGGCGCATCCGACGGGCTCTCCGAACTCCAGCCTCCACCCAGGGCGCGGCAGAGTTCAATGCGGTAGCCGATGAGCTCGCGATGAGCAGTCAGATTCTGACGTTCGAGCGACTGCTGCGAGGTGAGGCCATCCAGAACGCGAAGGTAGTCGAACTGGCCACCCCGATATGCGTCCCGGTGGCGCGCGAGCACCTCGTTGGCCATGGCCAGCTGCTCGCTCACACTTCTCAGATAGGTACTCTGATGACTCTCGCGCGTCAGCGCATTCTCCACCTCCTGCAGGCTTGTGAGAACGGCCTGGCGATATCGGTGGAAGGCCTCATCGACGAGCGCTTCCTGCCGCTCGGCCTCGGCCTTGCGGGCGCCGCCGTCAATGAGAGGCATCGTCAGGTTCCCCACGAGATTGCTGAGCCAGTTCGTAAAGAGATCGGCGGTCGTAACCGCGCTCGAGCTAACACTCGCTGTGATACTGACGCGGGGGAATCGGTCCGCGACGGCCGCGCCGAGTCGCGCGCTCGCCGCGGCGACGTCCAGCTCGGCGGCCCTGAGGTCGGGACGGCGTTGAAGGAGCTGCGCCGGAATGCCGGCGTCGGGAAGTGGCGGCAGTGCAACCAGAGCGGCCTCGTCATCGACAACGTGGGCCTGAGGGACTCTCCCCACGAGTACTGCGAGCTGATTCCGGAGGATCTCGAGTCGCGACTCGGCCAGAGCGAGGTTGCCCCGGCTGGACTCGAGAAGCTGTTTCTGTCTCAGCACGTCGGAGGCGCGGATCTGTCCACTCCTGAAGCGCAGGGAGATTATCTCGAGCGTCTGCTCGTTCACGACCACCTGCTCGCCCAGAACGTCGACCTGAGAGCGGGCCTCCGCGATCTCGTACCAGGCATCGGCGATTCTCGTGCTCAGACTGAGCACGGCGGCGCGCACATCCTCGCGGCTGCTGTGCGCCTCGTACACGGCCGCGTGCCTCGTCGAACGTACCCGTCCCCAGAGGTCGATCTCGTAGGAGACCGTGCCACTCGCCCCGTAGCTGCTGGCGTAGCTCTCGGGGACGCCATCGCCCCACTGACCCGAGCGTGAGGCGCTCCCATCCACGCTCACGGACGGCCACCAGGTGGCGCCCGCCTTGCGCGCAAGCGCTTCCGCCTGATCGAGGCGGTCGAACCAGACCGCCAGGTCCGGGCTGCCTGAGAGCCCCTCCTCGATCACGTGGGTCAGAGCGGGGTCGTCGAAGTCCAGCCACCACTGCTCCGAAAGACTCGCCTCGCCGGTCGAACTGAACGTCTCAGGCAGACCGGTGATCTCCGCCACATCGTGCCGCCCGACGGCGCAGCCTGTGACAGTCGACAGCGTGAGGACCAGTATGAGAAACAGGGCAGGCCGCCTCAGGGGCCCGTTCGGCATTCTCATGCTCCGCCCTCCCCCGCCGCATCACGCCGGCGGACACTGCTTCTGAGATCTTCGATGCCCGCAAGCGCGAACCGGAACATCCGCTCGGCCATCTCCTCGGGGTCGAATTCGAACATCGCGTGTGGCACTCGCTTCGCGTGGCAACCGAACCGCCGCATGCCTATCGCCAGTGCCGGGGTCAGGACCATGATGCGACACAGAACCAGATCGTCATGGCTGACTGCGCTGCCGACCAGGTCCCGAGCGATGCCCTCGAAGAGGTCGAAGAGGTCCTCACGGACTCGCACTCCCTCTTCGCTCAGGGACTCCATGGGGTCCGCTATCTCGAACGCAATGATGCGGGTGAACTGCCCCGCCGGACCGGCGTCGAACGCCTGGAGGACCAGAGAGCGTATGAAAGCGCGGAGCCCTTCCTCTGGCGACGCCCCTTCCCCCGTGGGCTGCAGCGGATAGGCTTCGCGGGCCAGTCTGTGCGTGTAGTTCCAGACCTCGCGGTAGAGATTCTGCTTGTCCCCGAAGTGGTAGTTGACCGCGGCCCTGTTCGCCCCGGCCTCCTCGCAGATCCTGGCGACGGTTCCATCGTGGTAGCCGACCTCGCTGAACACCTTGCAGGCGGCTTCCAGTACCTTCTGTTTCGTGTCGGTCGAGTGTGCCACGGTAGTCTTCATATTCAACCCCCCGTTTCAAACACCAGTTTAAATCGGATGTTTGACGATGTCAAGCCG
>JAUWLR010000217.1 GCA_030613615.1 Candidatus Eiseniibacteriota bacterium | reverse complement strand
TGTAGATGAGGTTTCGGTCCTTGGCCTCGCTGATGAGCCACGGCCGGAACTTGGGATGGGCGATGGCCGTCAACGCCATCGCGCGCTCGCGGATGTTCTTGCCGTGGAGGTACGCGATGCCGTACTCCGTGATGACGTAGTGGATATCGCCGCGGATGAGCGAGACGCCGGCGCCCTCGTCGAGGTAGGGGACGATTCTCGACAGGTCGCCGTCCCGCGCCGTCGACGGCAGCGCCAGGATGGTCCTGCCGCCGGGAGCGAGCACCGCGCCACGCATGAAGTCCGCTTGGCCGCCGATCCCGCTGTAGTGCTGCTTGCCCAGGGAGACCGCCGACGCTTGGCCGGTCAGGTCTATCTGCAGGGCCGAGTTGATGGCGGCCATGTTGTGGAGGCGCGCGATGGTCAGGGGGCTGTTCGTGTAGGCCACGTCACGGAACTCGACGGCGGGATTGTCGTGGAGGTACTCGTAGGTCTCCTTCTTCCCCATGCAGAACGTGGCAACCGTCTTTCCCCTGTTGATCGTCTTTCGCGAGTTGTCGATGACGCCCTGCTTCATGAGATCGACGATGCCGTCACTCAGAAGCTCGGTGTGCACGCCCAGGTGTTTTTTCCCGGACAGGGCGGCCAGGATGGCGTTGGGGAGACTTCCGTACCCCACCTGGATGGTGTCCCCGTCCTGGATGATGCGCGCGACGTACTTGCCGATACTCTCCGCCATCTCGCCCGGCATGCTCGCCTCGTAGGTCAGGAGCGGCTCGTCGTGGTATATGACGAAGTCGATGTCGTCGATGTGCACGAACGCGTCGCCATGGATGCGTGGCATCTGGGGGTTGACCTGCGCGATGACGGTGGTCGCGGTCTCAACGGCCGCCTTCGAGATGTCGACACTGACCCCCAGGCTCATGAAGCCGCTCTCGTCGGGGCGCGACGTCTGGATGAGGGCGATGTCGATGGGCACCAGCCTCCGGCGGAAGAGGGCCGGGATCTCCGACAGGAAGATGGGCGAGTAGTCCGCGAGCCCTGCGTTGACCGCCTCGCGCGTGCTGTCGCTGATGAAGAACGAGTTGTGCCTGAAGTTGGTCTTGAACTTCTCGTCCGTGTAGGGCGCGACGCCCAGCGTCCAGACGTGGAGCACCTCGGCGTCGAAGAACGCCTTGGGGTGCGACTCCACGAAGTCGATCATCGCGCGCACGAGGTACTGCGGCTCTCCGCACGCGGTGCTGATGAAGATCCTGTCGCCCCGGTGGATGCGGGCGAAGACCTGGTCTTCCGGGACGAACTTCTCAGGGTACTTCTCGCGGAGGTTATCGAGGATTTCCCTGGTCAGCTGCTCATCCACGTCTCTCCTCCGTGTTCTTCCGGTGGCCCGAACCCTTGCAGAGAAAGCCCGTGCAACGGTGCATGGCAACTGCCTATGGTCGCTCTCTCCGCGACGGAAGTCAACGCAAATAGGCCCACCCGTGGTTGAGTTTCCGCGCCCGAGTCGCTATGCTTGAGCCTTCGCGTACCACACGCCAACGTGTGCCGCGATCATCCAAACGTTTCCTCGGGGGTCATCTTGCCGGAGCACGAGAGAGACAGCAGCGATCCCAACGTGGACGACTCCAACGTGGACGGCCCCACCGTGGGCGACCCCGGCGTGGACGGCCGCGTCACGGACGGCTCACCGGCGGACAAGCCGGCGGTCGACATCACAGAGGGCAACGTCCTCAAGAGCGTGCTCTACATGGGCATCCCCTCGATGATCGGTTTCGGGGCGATGACCATCTATGCCCTGACCGACATCTACTGGGTCGGGCGCTTGGGGATGAGCCACGTTGCCGCGCTGACGATGTTCGCCTCCATCGCCTGGATCCTGGGCTCCACCAATATGATTGTCGGGACGGGGTCGGTCGCCCTCATCTCCCGAAGGTACGGCGAGCGCGAGTACGAGGCGACCCGGGACGTCATACGTCAGACTCTGCTGCTCAAGTTCTCCCTGGCGGTCATCATGGCCGTCATCGGGCTCCTTGCTGTCCCGTCCATCATCCGGTTCATGACGGACGACGCCGACGTGCAGCGCTACGCGGTGGAGTACGGGAGCGTCTTCTTCTATGGCCTGCCGTTCATGTTCTCTTCCTACACCGTCTACACGGCGCTCCGTGGCGTGGGGGACGCGCCGAAGGCCATGTACATCATGCTGATGTCGACGGCGCTGAACGTCGCATTGGATCCCCTGTTCATCTTCGGGTTCGACATGGGCGTGGCGGGCGCGGCGCTTGCGACGGCCATCTCGGCGATGTGCGCGGTCATCGTGGGCCTGGTGGTCCTCTCGTCGGGACGGGCGAACATCACCGTGCCCATGATGCGCAGGTTCCATCCTCGGCTCTCCATCATGATGCAGATCATGAAGATCGGGATGCCCGCCGGGCTGAACGGGTTGATGCGCAGTGTCGCGCACTGGTATGTTACCACTCTCGTTGCGGGATTCGGGACGCTCGTGGTGGCGGCCTACGGCTTCAGCATTCGCATCATGGAGCTCGGCATCCTGTTCGGCGTCGGGCTCGAGCTGGGCGCCAGCGCCATCGTGGGCCAGAACCTCGGCGCGAAGAAAAAGGACCGGGCGCACGAGGCCGTTGTCAAGGCGACGCTCCTGGTCATGGTGCTGACCGGCATACTCGCCACGTTCGAGTTCATCTTCGCGCGTCAGATACTCGGGCTCTTCACAACGGACGCCGCGGTCATCGCAACCGGGATCACTCTGGTCCGGCTTCTGGTCATTGCCCAGGTGATGATAGCGATGCACATCGTGATGTCGTCCGCGTTCTACGGGTCGGGCAACACGTGGCCGCCGACCGTCATCGCGGGCATCATCGAGTGGGGCGTTCAGATCCCGCTGATTCTCCTTGCGATCCACGTGCTGCACACCACCGAGACAGGCGTGTGGTGGTCGATGTTTATCGCAGCGTCGATCGAGGTGCTGCTAACGTTCGTGTGGTTCCAGCGCGGCCACTGGAAGCACACGGAAATCTGATGGGCGGAGGGCCGGACGAACCTGGGTGGAACCGCCTCTTGCCGCCACAGTCCCGGCCGCGCGACCGTCTGGAGGTCGACGTTGCTGCTCGGAATCGATGTCCCAGGTGT
>JAUWLR010000114.1 GCA_030613615.1 Candidatus Eiseniibacteriota bacterium | reverse complement strand
ACCTTGTTGACGAAATCGTTCTCCGAGACCGCGTCGGCCCCGACCAGCACCAGCTGGCACCGTTCGACCAGCCCGGGGAGCGCCGCGTCGACCACCAGTGTGACGGGTATCTCCCACGCGGGGAGACTGGTCCCGAATTCGACTCCCTCGTTGGAGGGACGGGACTCCGAGACCACGACGCTGCATTCGGTGCCGTTCCGAACGGCGGCTGCGAGAACCGCCCGTACGCTCTCGCTCGTGCTCACCGTCGCGACCGCGGCGCCCGCGGGCACAAGGCCTGCTCCCTCGAGACCGAGTTCCTCGAGCTGCGTCTCGCCCGATTCCCAGATCCTGCTGCATTCCAGATAGACGATGCGCCTCGCCGTGTCCGGGGAAACGCCCGACAGAACGGACCTCTCGGCGACGCCGAGCACCTGGCTGACGAGATTGATAATGGACGCCATCTCGCGCTTCGCTCTGACAAGCTCGCGACAGGCGTGGCGGAGCTCCTCCCAGAATGCCCCGGGATTGGAGGCGTCGGAGGCCTCGGCCATCTCGGCCAGCTCTCTCGCCGCCAGTCTCGTGAGCACGGACGCGCTCGATGTGGAGTCCTTCGCAATGCTCTCGAACAAGGTAGTTTCCTTTCGGAGGAGGTCAGTGATGAGCGCGGGCGTTCAGGTTCCCGGGCGGTCCCGCGTCAGGCGTATCTCGACATCGCCTCTATGGGGTCGAGCTTCGACGCCTTGAACGCCGGGTAGAGGCCGAAGAGGAAGCCCACTGCCACCGCGAACGACATCCCGAGCGTGGCCCCCGTCATCGAGACCGGAACGACAATGTCCTGACCCATCTGTGTCGCGGCGAACGTGATGAGCCCGCACAACCCTGCTCCCAGCGCGACTCCGACCAGTCCGCCGACAACGCTGATCGTGACCGATTCCACGATGAACTGCTGGAAGATCGCCCGGTCCTCGGCGCCCACGGCCTTCCTCACTCCGATCTCGCGCAGCCGCTCATTGACGGAGATGATGAGTACGGAAAGAAGCCCGATGCCGCCGACGAGCAGGGCGACCGTTGCTATGCTCGAGAGGAGCGTGTTCCAGGTGCGGACGATCTCTTCGACGCCCTGGATGGCCTCGGCGATCTGCGCCGCCACGTTCTCGATCTGGAAATCCTCGACCTGACGGTGCTCCTTCAGGAGCGTCTCGTGTATCCTATCATATGCGGCGCCGATGTCGGCGCCGTCACGTATTCTGATGGCGAGATAGTCGATGTGTTTCGAACCGGTCATGTAGTGCATGCTGGTGGTCACGGGGATGTAGACGCGCTCGTGGTTCTCTTCCTGCCCACTGTTCCCGAACATCTGACTGAAGTCCTTCATGCGAAGCACGCCCACCACACGGAAGCTCTGCCCGTCGAGCAGTACGTCCTCGCCGATGGCGTTGGCGTCGCCGAAGAGATCCTCCTTGATCAGCTGTCCGAGGACGACCACGCGCGTGTGGTTCTCGACGTCGGTCCAGGTCAACGGCCTGCCCTCGCCGATATCGAGCTTGAGGAGGGGGAACCCATCCGGCGTCGCCCCGAACGCGCTGAAGCGCCTGGCCTCGCTGCCGGCGCGCCCGACCACGTAGGAATTCACCGCCGGTGTCAGCCACTCGATCTCGGGCACCTCTCTTCGCAGAACCTCCGTGTCTTCTAAGGTGAGTCCCTTCGATATCCTGAGGCTGGCAAGGTTGTCCGGGTTGTCCGGTGGCCGGGACCCGACGAAGAAGACGTTGTCGTAGCCGAGCTGCTCGAAGTCCTCCATGATGCGGTCGCTGATGCCGCCCACGAACGAGAACATGGCGACCACCGAGGCGACTCCGACGACGATGCCGAAGAGCGTCAGGGACGAGCGCAGCTTGTGGGACCATATGGACGACAGGCCGCCGACTATGCTCTCCAGGATGTTCACGTTATCGTCTGTCTCCTATTCGTAGTGCAGAGCTTCGACCGGGTTCAGCCGGCCGGCCTTCATCGCGGGGAAGAGCCCGAAGACTAGCCCGACACCGACCGCGCAGAAGAACGCGGACGCCAGGATCCCGGGCGAGAGCGACGTGGGCATCCCGAGCACGTTGCTGACGATGGCGACGAGACCGAGCCCCAGAAGCAGTCCCACGACACCGCCGGCGGACGTCACGACCACGGCCTCAACAAGGAACTGCATGAACAGGTCCCTGTCGCTTGCGCCGATGGCCTTCCTGACGCCTATCTCGCGGACTCGCTCCGTAATAGACGCGAGCATGATGTTAGCGATGACCACGCCGCCGACGAAGAGCGAGACGAAGGCGATGGCCCAGAAGATGATGTTGAAGAAACCCTCCTGCTCGTTGCGCTGCTGCATCCGTTCCGACTTGGCCTCCAGGTTGAAATCCTCGACGCCGTGCCGCCTGGTGAGGATCGTCCTGGTCTCCTCCATGAGGGCGGGGACGAGGTCGAGCCTCTTCGCGGCTATCTCGAGGCCGTCCAGCCGGTCGTTCACCGTGAAGCGCTTGATCATCGTGGTGATGGGTATGTAGTGCGACCGATTGAACCACTCCAGCACGTTCCGGTCGCTTCCGCCGCCCTGACCCTGGAAGTAGAACTCCTTCTTCTTCGTCAGACCCACGACCTCGAAGGGCACTCCGTCGATGAGGATCGTCTTCCCGATGGCCTCTTCGTCTCCGAAGAGGTCCTCCTTGTAGGTCGTGCCCATGATGACGACGTTCGCGTAGTTCTCGCAGTCCTTGTCCGAGAGCCAGCGGCCCTCACCCAGCGGCATGCTGTCGGCGTAGGGGTACTCCCGGTTCGTTCCCAGCACCTTCATCTGGTACGTTTTGTCCCCGTAGGAGACGGTGAGGAATCGCGTGATCTCCGGGTCGACGTACCCCACGCTCTCACACTGTTCCTGTATCGCCTGCGCGTCGCGGTACGTCAGACGCTCGGACGCCTTCTCAGCGGCCGTCATCATCAGGCGATCTGTGTGCTGGTTGGTGATGCGGATCTCCCTCAGTCCGCCCATCTCGTCCATGAAGGCGAGGGACTGCCGCTCGCCGCCCTTCATGAGCGCGAGCACGGTCACGACGGACGCGACGCCGAGGACGATACCGATGATCGTGATGACCGCGCGGCCCCTGTTGGAGGCCATGTCTCGGGCGCCCGCGCCGATGCTCTCCATCAGGTTCATCTACCGCGGCCCTCCGTTGCTCCTGTCCGCAGCGACCGTGCCGTCCTCGATGAGGACGGTCCTGTGCGCGTGATTCGCCACGTTGGCGTCGTGCGTGACCAGCACGACCGTTCGCCCCCCGGAGTGCAGTTCGTCCAGGATGTTCATTATCTCACGGCCCGTCTTCTGGTCGAGGTTGCCGGTGGGCTCGTCCGCGAGCAGGATGCTGGGCTCGTTGACCAGCGCTCTCGCGATGGCCGCCCGCTGGCGCTCGCCGCCCGAGAGCTCGTTGGGTTTGTGCTTGAGTCTGTGGCCGAGGCCCAGACGCTCCAGCTGCTCCGACGCCTTTCTCGTGCGGTCGGCCTTGCTCATGGACCCGTGGTAGACCAGCGGCAGGGAGACGTTCGAGATCAGGTCGATCCTGGGGAGGAGATTGAAGTTCTGGAACACGAACCCGATCTGCTTGTTCCTGACGCGCGCGAGTTCGCGGCTCGGAAGTCCTGCGACCTCGTTGCCGTCCAGAACGTAGCTTCCGGATGATGGGGAGTCCAGACACCCGAGTATGTGCATGAGCGTGGACTTGCCGGAGCCGGACGGGCCCATGATCGCGAGGTACTCGCCCGCTCTTATCTCCATCGAGACTCCGCGGAGCGCGTGCACCTCCACTGAGCCCAGGTCGTAGCTCTTCTTGAGGTCCCGGGTTGATATCAGCATGCTAGCCCCTCCCGCGCCGGGACATGCGCTGACGTCTTTCCTCGTCCTCGGAGAGTTCGCCACCCTCGAGATCCGGATCGTAGAGCGTCACCGTCTCGCCTTCGGACAGCCCCTCCACGATCTCGACGGTCGAGATGTTGCTGATTCCCGTGACGACTTCACGCTCGACTGGCTCGTCCGCGCTCCCGTCGAGGACGTATGCGACGTAGCGGCCCGCCTTCTTGAACACGGCCTCTACGGGGACCGTCAGGATGCCCTCCCTGTGGTCGCCCTGGATCTCGATGTTGGCGGTCATTCCCGGTCTCAAGCGCTCGTCGGAGTCGAGGATGTCGATCTCGACGTCGAAGACCTTCACGCCCTGCTCGTCCCGGGCCGCGGGGGCGATGTGAGTGATGAGTCCGTCGTACTTGACGTTCGGGTAGGCGTCGACGTCTATGACGACTTCTTGACCGAATCTGATCTTGCCGACGTCGACCTCGTTGACGCCCGCCCTGATCTGCATCTTCGAGAGGTCGGCGATGATCATGAGAGTCGTGCCGCTGGTGTATGAGACGGCGCCGGAGGTCACGATCTCGCCTTCCTCCACGTCGACGCGGATGACCGAACCCGACGCGGGGGAGACGATGTCCAGAAGCTCCTCCGCCTCCGCCTCGAGGTCCATCGAGACCCCGTCCTCCTCGGCGAGCCTCATCTGCTCGAGTGCGGATCGGTACTCGATCCTCGCGATGTCGTAGTCGTCCTTCGAGAGCCGCAGCTCCTCGTTTGAGATGTGGCCGGCGTCATGGAGCTCGATATCTCGTTCGTGGTCCTGTCTCGCGCGGTCCATGTTCACTCTGGCACGCCCGTAGCCGCTCTTCAGGCTCGCGACCGTGCGTGCCTGAGCCATGTCGGGTTCGACCTTCGCAAGGAGATAGCCCTTGTGAACGGTCTGGCCCTCCTTGACGTGCAGGCTTTGAATCTTCCCGCTGATCTTTGATTTCACCATCACCATCGTCTCGGGCTGGATCTCGCCGACCTCGGTCAGGAGGACGGAGATATCGCCGATCTCACACACACCCGTCCGCCCGCCCAGGATCGTCTCCCCGTCTTCTGACGCCGTCTGGGCGTTCGCCTCACCGCCTCCGCGCCTGCTCTGCTGGACAACAACCACCACGACCACCAGTACCACTATGGCCGGCACTATCCACTTGAGGTGTCTCTTCATCTTGGCCCCCCCCCATGCATGCTGTTCGAGAGTGCGCTTTCAACTCTGGGTTCCACTGCTGGATTCTACTCGCCACATTGGACACCGGCAACAGCTGGCAGGTTTGGCCCGATCCCGTGGAAACCGGCCACCCATCAGTGTATACTCGGTATATCCGACGTCCATTCGGCCCAGGTATCGCATCCGGATCGCCCGACCTCCACCAGGCCGGGCGCAGCGCATGGATTCACCGTCGGGAATTGGCCCGTTTTCACGCCCCGACGCGGCTTGTGACACCGCGGGGGCCGCTTCTAAGGGACCAGACTGTGGTCAGGCTCGAGAACGTCTCCATATCTTTCGCCGGCAAGCCGCTCTTCAGAGATCTGAACTGGCGCGTCGGCGATACCGACCGCGTCGGCCTGGTTGGGGCCAATGGCACCGGCAAGACCACGCTGCTCCGCTTTATCCAGGGCACCCTCTCTCCGGACAGCGGACGCGTCACGTGCTCCAAGGGAACGACGTACGGTTACCTGCCACAGGAGGGCCTGACGTTGTCCGGCAGGACCCTCTTCGACGAGGTGCTGACCGTATTCGGAGACCTCTCGCGCATTGAGGACGGCATGCGGGAACTGGAGCACGAGATGTCCGACCTACCTGACGAGGGGGCCAGACACGACCAGGTGATGCGCGAGTACGCAGCTCTCCAGCACGAGTTCGAGGTCAAGGACGGCTTCACGATCGAGGCCCGGGCGGCGGCAGTGCTGGGAGGGCTCGGGTTCGCCGAGAGCGACCGTGACAGGTTGACGGACGAGTTCAGCGGCGGGTGGCAGATGAGGATCGCTCTCGCGAAGCTCCTGCTCCAGCGTCCGACCGTGCTCCTCCTGGACGAGCCGACCAACCACCTGGACCTCGAGTCCATCATCTGGCTGGAGGACTACCTGAGCGCGTACCCGGGGGCGGTGGTGCTGGTGTCGCACGACCGGTCCTTCCTCGACCGCGTGGTCTCTCGCATAAGCGAGCTGGGAGTGGAAGGTCTGGTCGACTACCACGGCGGCTACGCGTCTTTCCAGGAGCAGCGGGAGAAGCGGCGCGAGACGCTGGCGGCGACCCGCAGGCAGCAGGAGCGGCAGATCGCTCACCTCCAGCGTTTCATCGATACATACCGGGCCGACAAAACGAAAAGGGCCCTGGTCAACAGCCGCATCAAGATGATAGAGCGCATCGACCTGGTCGAGGTCCCGCGCGACAGGCGTGCGATGCACTTCCAGTTCCCCCAACCCACCCGCGCGGGGTCAGTCGTCGTCGCGCTCCGGGGTGTGCGGCAGGCCTACGGTGAGAACGTCGTCTTCGACGATCTCGATCTTGAGATCCTGCGCGGCGACCGTGTGGCCCTCGTCGGGGTGACCGGCGCCGGTAAGTCCACGCTGATGAAGATTGTTGCGGGGAAGGTCCCTCTCGCCGCCGGGGAAGCGAAGCTCGGCAGCAACGTCGCCCTCCAGTACTTCGGGCAGGACCCCGGCCGCGAACTGAGCCACGGCAACACCGTGCTCGGGGAACTGCAGTCGGTGTCGCCGGACCACATGCGGCCGCGGCTGCGCTCGCTCCTTGGCTCGTTCCTCTTCTCGGGGGACGACGTCGAGAAAAGGGTCGGCGTGCTGTCCGGCGGGGAAAAGAGCCGGCTCGTGTTCGCCAAAATGCTCCTGAACCCCGCAAACGTGCTCCTGCTCGACGAGCCGACCAACCACCTGGACGTGTCGTCCCGTGAGGTGCTCGAGCAGGCGCTCCAGCGATACGAGGGCACCATCTGTTTCGTCTCCCACGACCGGGCGTTCATGGACGCGATAGCCACGACCGTCATAGAGGTTCAGGACGGTCGCGCGAAGACCTATCTCGGGAGCTACAGCGACTACCTGTGGAAGAAGGAGCAGGAGCGCGTCGAGGCGGCGGCGAGCAGCTCGGCGGTGTCCTCCGGCGACGGAAGCGCCCGTCCGCGCGGCTCTCCGAGCGGGAGGAGAGGCCCGAAGAGCAAAGAGCAGAAGCGGCGTGAGGCGAAGGCGCGACAGCACGCCTCCGGTGCGAAGACCGCGGCCCGCAGGGAGCGCCGCGACGTGCAGGACGAGATCGCCCGGAGCGAGAAGCGCATCGAGAATCTGGAGATAGCGCTGCTCGATTCGTCGGTGCACGCCGACGGAGAGAAGATGAAGGAGCTTGTGACCGAGCAGAGAGAGCTCAGATCCAGAGTGGACAAGCTGTACGAGAGGTGGGCGGAGCTGGAGGACTGAGTTCTCAAGAGCCGACGAGCCGAAAGCCCGGCATGACGAAGCCGGGCCCCAACGGGGCCCGGCTTCCGCGTGATTCACCTGCGCGCCGCCGCTACTTCAGAAGGACGACCTTCCTGGTCAGCGTGGCATCCTTCGCGGTCAGGCGAACGAAGTAGATCCCGGACGCGACGGGCGCGCCGTGAGCGTCCGTGCCGTCCCACATCACCGACCTCCGTCCACCGTCCACTCTTCCGCTGGCGAGCGTCGCGACGCGCACGCCGGCGATGTTGAAGACCGCCAGGTCGATGTCGGCCCCGCCGTCCGGGACGGCGTAGGCGATCGATGTGATGGGATTGAAGGGGTTGGGCACGTTCTGGTCGAGCTTCGCTCCGGACACCGACCAGGACCCGTCCTCGTCGTGCACGCCGACCTCGAGCTCGTAGCCGTAGAAGCCCGTGCGGCGGTTGTTG
>JAUWLR010000107.1 GCA_030613615.1 Candidatus Eiseniibacteriota bacterium | reverse complement strand
ACGTCCAGGAGCGAGTTGCCCATCAACCGGTTGGTGCCGTGTACGCCGCCCGCGACCTCGCCGGCCGCATAGAGGCCGGGAACAGGCGTTTCGCACCGGTCGTTTATCTCGAGGCCACCGTTCTGGTAGTGCTGCGTCGGATAGATGAGAATCGGGTGCTTCGCCATGTCGATCCCGAACCGCTCGTACTGGCGATACATGGCCGGGACGCGCGCCTTCACGGCGCCCTCGCCGAGCTTCTTCTCAATGACGACGGTGTCCAGCCACACGGCGGGCTGACCCGACGGCGTCACGACGCCCTTCTCTCGTCCCAGGCACTCGCGAATGACGGCGGCCGCCTCGACGTCTCTCGTCTCCAGCTCGTAGACGAACCGGTCACCTTCCACGTTCGTGATCTGACCGCCGATGCTCCGGACCTTCTCGGTCACGAGAAGACCGAGGATCTGCTCGGGATAGGCCGCGCCCGTCGGGTGGTACTGGATCGTGTCGAGGTACTTGAGGGGTGCGCCCACTCGGTAGCCGAGCACGAGCCCGTCGGCCGTCGCGCCGTAGTGATTCGAGGTCGGAAAACCCATGACGTGGAGACGCCCGCCGCCGCCGGTAGCCAAGATCGTCGTCTTCGCCCTGACGATGAGGTACTCCTGCGTCTCCATGTTGTAGAGGATCGCGCCCGTCACTCTGCCGCCGTCGGTCAGAAGCTCGTAGACGGCGGCGAACTCTACCAGCGGGACGTCACGGTTGAGCATCTCGTCCTTGAGTGTCTTCATTATCTCACCACCCGTGAAGTCGCGCGCGGCGTGCATTCTCTTTCTGGAGGTGCCTCCGCCGTGGATGGTGATCATGGTGCCGTCGCTCTCCTTATCGAACATCACGCCGAGCTTCTCGAGCCAGGCGAGCGCGTCGGGAGCGTCCATGACGAGCGCCTTCGCCAGGTCGGGGTCGTTCTTGTAGTGCCCGCCGCCCAGAACGTCGAGGTAGTGGATCGCGGGGGAATCGTTGGGCTTGTCGGCGCCCTGGATGCCGCCCTGCGCCATGACGGTGTTGGAGTCGCCCAGCCGCAGCTTCGTGACCACAAGCACGTTGGCGCCCTGCTCCTGCGCCACGAGCGCCGCGGCCGCACCGGCGCCGCCGCCACCCACGATCAGAACGTCCACGTCGAAGTCGACTTCGGTCGTATCGAACCCGTCCGGGTCCAGCCCGCTGTAGGCCTCGAAGATGCTGGCGTACTCGGTGGGCGTGCGGTCGCCCTTCGACGGACCGACCCTGAGCTCGCTGAAGACCTCATCCTTGTAGTCTGGATGGAAACCCTCGAGGAGCTCCTGTTTGGCGTCAGCGGAAAGAAGCGGGAACTCCTCGTCCAGCCTTCGCTCGCGCGTCGCTTCCACACGCTTGATCAGTTCGAGCAATTCCGGTGTGTACAACTCGGGTCCTCCTAGTTTCTCGGCTCCATGTCCCGGTTGTCGTAGAGCTCGGCCAGGTCGGCCTGCTTCATCTTCGTCAGCTTGTCCATCTCGGCGTTGAACTCGCCATCCGCCATCTCCTTGAGGCGATCTTTCAGGTGCGGAGCCTCAGGAGCTATGTGACGCGAGTAGAGCCTCCGGCACAGAAGCGCGACCTGATACTGCACGATCTCCGCCGGGCATCTCGCAGCGCAGAGCCCGCAGAGCAGGCAATCGAAGGAGAGGTCGGCGGCCTTTGCGATGTCGCCTCTGAGCGCGGCCTGGATGTACTCCATGACCTCGATGTCCTGCGGGCAGGCCTTCGTGCATGTGTTGCAGGAGAGGCAGCGGAAGACTTCGGGGTACAGCGAGAGTATCGCATCGGCGGTCGGCTTGAGGTCCTCGATGTCGTAGGTCGCCTTGTTGCCCGGGAAGAACGGTATCTCGGCGAGGTACATCCCGTCCTGCACGACCTCCTGACAGGCGAGGCCGACCTTGAGACGGTAGTCGTCCTTCGTCCGGTAGACGGTTCCACAGGCGCCGCAGAACGCTCCCCTGCACCCGCAACCCCTCACGAGCCGGTAGCCCGCGTACTCCATGGCCTTCATGATGGTGAGGTCGCCCGGGACCTCGTACGGCTTCCCCATCACGTAGATGGTCACCATCTGCTCTGCCATCGTAGCTTCTCCTCTTTGTTTCCAGTCGGGATGCGGCCGCTGTCTGCGGACCGGCCGGCGGCCGGCCGCGAGACCTCCACTCCCGCTCTCGCGGGTTACCTGGCGCTTTGGGCGACCTTCTCCTGTTCCTTCAAGCCGAGCTCTAGAGGCCCGAGTTCCTTAATGGTATCGACGAAATCGGACATCACGTGGACCAGTTTCTCCCCCTCGGCAGCGGAGATCCAGTCGAGCTGCAGACGCTCGGGATCTACGCCCATGTCCTCGAGCATGCGCTTGAGGAACTGGACCCGGCGCATGGTCTTGTAGTTCCCCTCCTCGTAGTGGCAGTCGCCCGGATGGCAGCCGCCGACAAGCACGCCGTCGGCGCCCTCCCGGAACGCCCAGAGAACGTGCTGAGGGTCGATGCGCCCCGTGCAGTTGACCCGCACGACCACGCCGTTGGGCGGGTACTGCTTCCGCGAGGTGCCGGCGAGGTCCGCGCCGGCGTACGTGCACCACTTGCAGAAGAAACAGACGATCCTCGGTTCGAACATGTCAGACCTCCAGGGCGGCCGAGACCATTTTGTAGAGTTGCTCGTCCGTCAGGTTCTTCTGCTGGGCAGAGCCGGACGGGCAGGCGGCGATGCACGCTCCGCAGCCCTCGCAGATCGCTTCCTTGATGCGTGCGACCTTCTTCTCGTCGTCGAACTCGGCCGCGTCGTACGGACAGACCGAGATGCACACACGGCACCCGGCGCACGTGTCCTCGTCGATCACGGCGATGATCGGCTCGCGATGGTACTCGGTCTCCGCGAAGAGAGCGGCGACCTTGCTCGCGGCGCCCGAGGCCTGAGCGACGCATTCGGGGATGTCCTTCGGCCCCTGCGCCGCGCCCGCGAGATAGAACCCCGGTGCGAGGCTCTCTACGGGCCTGAGCTTCGGGTGCGCCTCGGACAGGAAGCCCCACTCGTCCGTGTGGATCTTGAGCATGTTGGCGAGCTTCGCGGCGGCCTCGTTCGGAACGGTGGCCAGGCCGAGCACGACCATGTCGGCCGCGATCTCGATCTTCTTGCCGGAGAGCGTATCGACTCCCCAGACCATGACACGCCCGTCCTCCTCGAAGATCTTCGAGACCTTACCGCGGATATAGAGGACGTCGTCCTCCTCGGCCGCGCGCGTGTAGAACTCCTCGTAGCCCTTGCCGCCCGTCCGGACGTCCATGTAGAACACGTACGCCTGACCCTCGTGAACCTTGTGCTTGTAGAGCATGGCGTGCTTCGTGAGGTACATGCAGCAGATCTTGGAGCAGTACGGCAGGTGGCTCTCGGGGTCCCTCGACCCGCAGCACGTGAGGAAGACCACTTCCTTCGGCGACTCGCCGTTGGAGGGCCGCAGGACCTCTCCGCCTGTGGGCCCACTCGCCGAGAGCATCCTCTCGAACTGGAGGCTCGTAACAACGTCGGGGTACTTCCCGCCGCCGTACTCGCCCAGGTTCTCTATGGGATAGAGATCGTAGCCGGTGGCGACAACGATGGCCCCGACCTCTTCCTCAATGAACTCGTCCTTCTGCTCGAAGTCGATGCAGTCGAGCGGGCAGACCTTCGCGCAGATGCCGCACTTCCCGTCCTTGAGGAAGTAGGTGCAGTGCTCGGCGTCGAGGACCGGCTTGTTCGGCACGGCCTGAGGAAAGGGAGTGTAGATGGCCTTGCGGTCTGCCAGCTGCTCGTCGAACTCGGACGGAGCTTTGGCGGGGCACTTCTCCACGCACAGGCCGCAGCCGGTGCAGACGTCGCGGTTGACGTAGGCGGCCTTCTTCTTGATCTTGACCTTGAAGTTGCCCACGTAGCCGCTGACGTCGTCAACCTCTGAGTAGGTCATGAGTTTGATCTTCGGGTGCTGCGCGACCTCGACCATCTTGGGGGTCATGATGCACTGCGAGCAGTCGAGCGTCGGGAAGGTCTCGGAGAGCTGCGCCATGTGGCCGCCGATGGACGCCGACTTCTCGACGAGGATGACCTCGTGCCCCGCGTTGGCGATGTCGAGCGCCGCCTGGATCCCCGCGATACCGCCACCCACGACCAGAGCCCTGGGGGTCATGGGTACCGATATGGGCTCGAGCGCTTCGTCGAGCCGGGCCTTCTCTATCATTACCTTGATGGTCCTGATGGCTTTCTCGGTCGCCGCTTCCTTGTCGCCCTGATGCACCCAGCTGCACTGTTCGCGGATGTTGGCGATCTCGACCTGATACTGGTTCATCCCCGCCGCCATCCCCGCCCGCCTGAACGTCGCCTCGTGAAGGGTCGGCGAGCACGCCGCCACGATCACGCCGGTCAGGTTGTGTTTCTTGATGGCATCCTTCACCAGGTTCTGACCGGGATCGGAACACATGTAGGTGTAGTCGGTGGAGTAGGCCACGCCCGGATAGTCGGCCAGCTCCTCGGCCACACGCTTGACGTCCACCACACCGGCGATGTTGGTCCCGCAGTGGCAAACGAAGACCCCAATGCGTTCTTCCATCACCCCTCCTTAAAACAGACTCTTCTCCGCCAGAACGGTGGTCGGGTCCACAGAGTTGTCAGTGAAGTCCAGGTGTTCCTTGTCAATGCCCAGTGCAAGCCCCAGAAGCTGAGTGAAGTAGACCACCGGGACCGTCTTGAACCCCTTGACCCGTTCGGCCATCTTCCTCTGGTGCGTGTCGAGATTGTAGCGGCAGAGTGGGCAGGTCGTGACGATGATGTCGGCGTCGCGCTTGAGTGCGGAGACGACGACGTTCTGCGAGCATGACACCGCCAGTTCCTCGTCGTTGACGACCTGAAAACCACCGCAGCATTCGGTCTTCATCGGGAAGTCGACCACTTCGCACGAGAGCGTCTCGAGGAACTCCTCGAAGATCGTGGGCTGCTCGGGGTCGTCGAACTTCATCTCGTTCTTGGGGCGAAGCAGCATGCACCCGTAGTAGGGCGCCACCTTGAGACCTTCGAGCTTCTTCGTCACGGCCGCGGCTATCTTGTCGTAGCCGACCACATCGCGGAGCATCTCGATGTAGTGGAGAACCTCTACCTGCCCCTCGTAGTCCTCGTGCGTGTAGCTTTCTATCTTCTTGCGCGCCTCGGTGTCCGCGCGGAGAAACAGGTTGGTCTTGTCCCTCTTGTCCTTGTCCTCGCGCATCACGTTGTTGCAGCGCTTGAGCACGTTGTAGCAGAAGGAGCACAGCGTGACGACCTTATCATCGAGCCGAGACGCGTAGGACAGGTTTCTGACCCCTGCGAGGATGTCCATCACGCTGTCGGTCACGAGCGGGTACACGGCGCCGCAGCAGGTCCAGATGGGGAGTTCCTCGAGCTCGACGCCCAAGGCCTTGGAGCATTCCCTCGCGGATGTGTCGAAGTCTCGTGCCCTCTCGTGAAGCGTGCAACCCGGGTAGTACGGGATCTTCATCTCTTCCTCCGACACGGTCTATCCGTTCAGCTTCCTCAACGCCCCGACCACACCCATCTGCGGCGCGTCCGACATCATCACCCGCGTCAACCCGTCCGCGTCGACCTTCGGTGTTGCGAGCCGGGTCCGGAGGACGATGGCCCTCAGCGCGTCACAGATATTCGAGAACTCGACGCCCTTCGGGCACCTAGACGCGCACTGCAGACACGACGCGCACGTCCATATGGTCTTCGAACTCAGGACCTCATCCATCTGGCCCAGCTGAAGAAGCCTGATGACTTCGCTCGGGATTACGTCCATCTCCTCGACGACGGGACACCCGGCCGAGCACCTGCCGCACTGGTAGCACGCAAGGATGTTCTGCCCGGAGAGCGTTTCCACCCGGTCGATGGCCTCGTCCCTGACCATGTCCGCGGTGAGCCTGAGTCTCATCGATACCTCCAGGGTGCAGCTATACACCTATTCGACCGGCCCCGGCCCTCGTGCGACGGGGTCGTTCGGAGCGCTGAGCGGTCCGCCAGGACTCCCTGACGCCCGCCCGCGCGGTCAGTACGAAAACCAGTCACCGCAACGTCAGCGGGTGCCGTGGCGGTGACATATCGACTGAGTACTCTACTATGGGTGCCCTTGAGAGTCAACCGCTTTCGGGCGCCAGAGGGGGCGGAACCGCCCTGCGCGTGGGGCGTATACGCGGCTATCCCAAGGCCCGCACCGGGTATTCCCCGCGCCGGGGACGCGGCGCCGCGCGGGGCCCAGCGTGAGCGCGCGCCGGCACCTCACTCGACATCACAACGGCCGGGATGTATGATTGTTGTACCCTACAGGAGGCGCGACATGAAGCTCATGAGGCTGGTTCTCGCAACCGCGATCGCCACCTTGGCGTTCGCGTCCGCCGTCCACGCCGTAGTCATCGTCGTCGACCCCGCGGGCGGAGGCGATTTCGACAGCATCCCGGAGGCCATGTTCCACGGGACGGCCGATGACACGGTGCTCGTACTGCCGGGCTTCTACGAGGTCGAAACGGGTACCCCATACCCGTGGCCCGTTCTTCTCGGCCCCGACAGCCCGGCGCTCGTCAGCCAAGGAGGCGCTGCGCTGACGCTCATCTTCGGCAGCGAATTCCTACCGGCCTTCGAGGTACGGGACGATACGTTCGGCGCGCGGGCCTTCATCACGGGCTTCCAGTTCAGGTTCCTGGAGACGCCGCTGGACTGGGGCTACCCGACGAGCGGGACCGTCCGCTTCACGGACAACATCGTTGACGGATGCGAAACGGGACTGGACGTCCGGCTGGGTGAAGGGCTCGTCGCCAGGAACCTCATCGAGGGACCGGGCACTTACGGGATCAAGGCCGGGCACTTCGATGGCGTCATTGAGGATAACGAGATCTACGGGTTCCTCGATGGCATCATCGGCACGGACGGGAACACGGTGATACGGCGAAACCACATCCACGACAACGGGATCAGCGGTGTGGCGGGTTTCGACGACTGCATAGCCATCGACAATCTCGTTGAGAACAACGGTTGGGCCGGCTTCAGCATCTCGTTCGACGCCCACCTGACGGGCAACGTCATCCGTGGCAACGGCACGGGCGTCGACTTCTGGGGCGGCCCCCACAACGGGTTCCTGAACGGGAACGACATCTACGACAACGTGGAGTTCGCCGTACACTCGTACTGCGAAGAGCATATCCCCGACCCGCCCGACTTCGACGCCACCATGAACTGGTGGGGCACGACCGACCCGGATGAGATCGCGGCGAGTATCCACGACTGCCACGACAGCATATGGGCGGCTGTATGTTTCGTCGTGGAGCCGTGGTGCACGAGTCCGGGCTGCGATCTGACTCCGGTCGAGGCCACCAGCTGGGGCGCCATCAAGGCGATATACAGATGACGGCGAGAGCCGGTACCGGGAAGGAAGCGCACGAGCCGGGGCTGAAACCCCGGCTCGGCGTCAGTACGTGTCTCCTGGGCGAGAACGTCCGCTACGACGGGGCGGATAAGAGCGACCCCCTCCTACTGAGGGCGTTCGGCAACCACGTTGAGTGGGTGCCCGTCTGCCCCGAGGTCGAGTGCGGCATGACCGTGCCCAGAGACCCGATGCACCTGGCTGACGACCCGGATTCCCCGCTGCTCGTGACGACCGCCACCGGCGAGGATCAGACGGGGCGCATGCAGACGTGGATACGGTCCCGTCTCGATGAGCTCGCCCGCGAGGATCTCTGGGGATTCGTGCTGAAGAGCAGATCGCCCAGCTGCGGGCGGAGTGCTGTTCCGGTGCTGAACTCGACGGGCGCGCTCGCGGGCGAGGCCGCCGGGCTCTTCGCCGCCGCGGTCGCCGGGCGCTTCCCGCTGCTGCCGGTCGCGGACGAGAGAAGCCTGCACGATGACTCGGTGTGGGACAACTTCATCGAACGTCTCTTCTGCCTGAAGAGATACCGCGACTCGATGCGGCCCAAAGGGAGCCGCGAATCGCTGATCGCCTTCCACGCGGCGCACGAGCTTCAGCTCATGGCGCACGACCAGGACGTTCTCAGGGAGATGGGAGAGCTGGTGGCGCAGTCGAAAGAACTCCCACTCGACGAACTCTCTGCCAGGTACGAGGAGCTCTTGAGGACGGCGATGGAACTCGTGGCCACCCCGGCGCAGAATGCCGACGTTCTTCTGCACGCCCTGGGTCACCTCGAGCGCTACCTGAGCCCCGGCGAGAGGCAGGATGCGCTCGAGGTCATTGAGGAGCACCGCGGCGGGCGCGCCTCCCTGACCGTTCCCACGAAGCTTCTCGGACGCCAGATCCAGAAATACCACGTGGAGCACCTCGCCGCTCAGTCCTGTTTCACCGCACATCCCCTCGAGCTCAAGCTCCGAAGCCGCCCTTGAATCCGGCCCACGCGCACGGCATCTGAAGTGATGTGTGCAGGGTCGACACGTATTCGTTCAGGCTATCCCGCGTGCACGAGAGTCTCGAGGACACCGAGGCGATAACGCGGGAGTAGCGGCCTTGCTTCCGGGCATGTCAGCGCGACAGGGGGCGATGACGTTCCTCGCCGCCGGCTCAGCATCTCAACCTGGAGCATTGATTGTAGAACACACTGTCAGAATTCGTCCCACTGGCCGTCCTCGCTGCACTGCTTGTCCCGGCGATGGTGTCTTGCGCACCCGAGGAGACCGCCCGCGACCGCGCGGCCAACCACCTCGCCGACGAGAAGAGCCCCTATCTGCTGCAGCACGCGATGAACCCCG
>JAUWLR010000083.1 GCA_030613615.1 Candidatus Eiseniibacteriota bacterium | reverse complement strand
GTCTGCTTCGGGAGGCCGAGGAGTGTCTGAGAGAGCTCGAGCGGCTGTCGGCGAAGAGGCGAAGGCGATGAGACGTCGGACGGTGGCGGACGAGAGACGAGCGATGAGACGTCGGACGGTGGCGGACAGGACACGAGGGGTGAGGCCGGGGACGGCAGAGCGCAAGGCGCGGCTGGCGCGACGCGGGAGGACCTCGCGCGTCAGGGTGGACCGGGGCGTTCTCCGGCTCGCTGTCCTGGCGACGCTTCTCGTCGCGGCGTGCCCGGGCGCGGCCCTCGAGGCGCGCGGACAGGGCCTTCTGGGCCGGCAGGCCCCCGACGTCGGCCCGGAGCAGGCAGCGGGCGCCTTTCGCGAGGCCAATGAGCTCTACGCTGAGGGGAGCCACGGCGCGGCCGCGGAGGTGTACGAGGCGATACTGGCCGGGGGGTTCCACAACGCGGACGTCTACTATAACCTGGCGAACGCGCGCTACATGGCAGGCGACATCGCGCAGGCGGTGCTCGGCTACGAGCGCGCGCTCAGGCTCGACGGTTCGAACGAGGACGCGGCCGCGAACCTGGAGTTCGTCAGGGAACAGCTGGCCGACCGGCAAGTTCGCGTCGGGGGCGCCTTCTCGGCAGCCCTCGAACGCTTTTTCAGACGGGCAGACACCGGGCGACTGGCGCTGCTGGTCAGTCTCCTCTACTTCATCGCACTTGGATGCGCCGTCGCCGGGATCCTCAGAGGCGCGTTCCAGTCGTGGCTCCTGCGTGCCATCGTGGTCGTGGCCGTCCTGCTGGTCCTGACAGGCGGGCTCCTTGGCTATCGAATCCACCGAACGGCGGTGGTCCGGGAGGCCGTCGTAGTCACCGCTGACGTGCCCGTGCGAACGGGCCCGGGCGATGACTTCGTGCTGGAGTTCAGGCTTCATGAGGGAACGAAGGTCAGACTCCGCGAGGCGCGGGACGATTGGGCGCGCGTCTCGGTGGAGGGGACCGACCTCGCGGGCTGGTTGCCCGAGAGAACGGTCGAGGAGATATAGGAGATGAAGAGAAGCGCGCGGATAGGGGTCGCGGGAGCGACAGGGGCCGTGGGTCTCGAGATGCTGCGCGTGCTCGAGGAGCGGTCGTTCCCGGTTGAGAAACTCACTGCCATGGCGTCGGGGCGGTTCGATTCCCGTACGGTCGGATTCGGAGGCGCGGACCTGCCGGTCGTGCCTTTGACAGAGGAGAATCTGGCCGACCTGGATATCGTGCTCTTCGCCACGGGCGCGTCGGTCTCGCGCGAGTTCGTTCCGGTAGCAACGGCGGCCGGGGCGGTCGCTATCGACAACAGCCGCATGTTCAGGATGGATCCGGACGTGCCGCTCGTCGTGCCGGAGGTCAACCCGCAGGCGATGGCCGGACACGGTGGTGTCATCGCGAACCCCAACTGCTCGACCATCCAGATAGTGCTGCCACTCGAGGTCGTGCGCAGGGAGGCAGGGCTGGTCCGGGTCGTCGCCTCGACCTATCAGTCTGTTTCAGGGACAGGCGTCGCCGCGATCGAGGAACTCGCGGACCAGTCGCGTGCCGTGCTCGACGGCGAGCCGGCCGTTTCCGGAGTCTACCCGACACAGATAGCGTTCAACTGTCTCCCGCACATCGACGACTTCGACGAAGAGGGGCACACGCGTGAGGAACGCAAGATGATCGACGAGACCCGGAAGATACTGGGGATTCCGGGCTTAGGCATGGCCGTGACGTGCGTGAGGGTCCCGGTCTTCCGCTCGCACGCGGTCGCCCTGAACGTGGAGACGGAGCATCCTCTCGATCCCGATGAGGCGCGCGTGCTGCTCTCCGCGGCGCCCGGTGTGCGCGTCCTCGACGACCCGGAGTCGGCGGGATACCCGACGCAGGTGGACACGAGCGACACGGACGATGTGTGGGTCGGCAGGATCCGTAGGGACGAGTCAGTAGAGAACGGCCTGTGGATGTGGGTGGTGGCGGACAACCTGAGGAAGGGCGCGGCGCTCAATGCCGTGCAGATAGCGGAGCTTCTGATCGATGAGCTTCCTGACTGACCTGACGCTGGGACGGTACTTCCCGACCGGCTCGCCCGTTCATAGACTGGACCCGCGGGTCAAGATGACCGGGGCGATGGCGCTCCTGGTGGCCGTGCTCGTTACCCAGAGCGCGGCGGCCTACGCGTTCCTGACGGTCGCGCTCGTCGCGCTGGTGGTTCTGGCGAGGCTGAGCGCCGGGTTCCTGTGGAGGAACCTCGCGTCCCTCAAGTGGCTTCTTATCGTCGTCTTCGTCATGCACGGACTGCTGACGCCCGGCACGCCGCTCGTGGCGTTTCTGCCGTGGCTCACGCGTGAGGGACTTCTCGTGGGTGGCGTGTTCGCCTGGCGCGTCGGGCTGATGGTCTCGGTGGCCACTGTGCTGACCGCGACGACGTCTCCCGTCGACCTTGGCGACGGCATCGAGCGGCTGCTGGGGCCGTTCGAGAGGCTGGGGCTGCCCGTTCACGAACTGGCGATGGTCTCGGTCATCGCGCTCAGGTTCGTCCCCACGCTGCTGGACGAGGCTGGACGGATCATCAAGGCTCAGATGGGTCGCGGGGCGAGTTTCGAGGGCGGCCTCGTGGCACGTGCGAGGAGCGCCGTGCCGATCCTGGTGCCGCTGTTCGCGAGCGCCTTCAGGCGCGCCGACGATCTCGCCCTCGCCATGGACGCGCGCTGCTACAGGGGCGCGGCCGGACGGACGAAGTACATAGAACTGGCGCTCGACGGAGACGACGCCGTCGGTTTTCTTGTCGTGGGGCTTATCGTCGCATGCACGATCGTAATCTCAAATTTACTCTAGAGTACGACGGGACGGATTTCTCGGGCTGGCAGGTCCAGCCCGAGGTGCGCACGGTGCAGGGCGTGCTCGAGGACGCCCTGGCCGACCTGGTGGGGGAAGCGGTGCGAGTGACGGGGGCGGGGCGCACCGACGCCGGCGTGCACGCCCTGGGTCAGGTCGCGAGCGTCACGACCTCGCTAGCTCTCCCCGCCGAGAAGGTCGGGCACGCTCTCAACGCGCGGCTGCCGGGGGACGTGCGGATTGTCAAGGCGATTGACGTCCCGGAGTCGTTCCACGCCAGATTCGACGCGGTATCGCGGTCCTACTTCTACCTCATCGGGGGTGCTGCGAGTCCCATATGGCGGCGGAACTGCTGGTTCGTGAGCGCTCCGCTTGCCGAGGCGGCCATGCGCGACGCGCTTGCGGTCCTCGAGGGAGAACATGATTTCTCCTCGTTCTGCCTGGTGGGGAGCGAGCCGGACCATCACCGTTGCCGTGTGGCTGGTATTTCGCTAGAATGTGACGTCAGCTTCGGGGGCATGGTCACCCTGCGCATCGTGGCCAACCGGTTCCTCAGGGGCATGGTCAGGTCGATCGTGGGCACCCTGGTGGAGGTGGGGCGCGGGAAGATCACCCCGGGCGAATTCGAGACGATACTTGCGGCTCGTGATCGTGGCGCGGCCGGACCGACCGCACCGCCGCACGGGCTCTACCTGGAAGAGGTCCGATACGACTAGGAGGCACAGCTTGAAGATATTCCTGGACACGGCGAACATCGAGCACATCCGCGAGGCGGCGTCGCTTGGAGTGGTGGACGGCGTCACGACGAACCCGACGCTCATCTCGCGTGAGGAGGGTGAGTTCGAGGACATCGTCCGTCAGATCTGTGAGATCGTGGACGGCCCGGTGAGCGCGGAGGTCGTGAGCCTCGACTGTGCCGGAATGGTCGAGGAAGCGAAGAAGCTCGTCCAGATCCACGAGAACGTCGTCGTCAAGATCCCGATGACCCGCGAGGGCGTCAAGGCGTTGAAGGAGCTCAGCGGACTCGGCATTCGCACGAACTGCACGCTGATCTTCTCCTCCAACCAGGCTCTTCTCGCGGCCAAGGCCGGCGCGTCGTTCGTCAGCCCGTTCATTGGACGTCTGGACGACGCCGGGCAGACCGGCATGGACGTTGTCCGTGAGATAATGGACATGTACGAGAACTACGCGTTCGAGACCGAGGTCATCGTTGCGAGCGCGCGGCATCCGCAGCACGTGGTCGAGTCGGCGCTGGCGGGTGCGGATATCATCACGCTGCCGCTCAGCGTGTTCGACAAGCTCTTCAAGCACCCGTTCACGGACAGGGGCATCGAAGCGTTCCTGGCGGACTGGGAGAAGGTGAAGAACAGGTAGGAGGCTGATCCTGGACTCGAAGGTCGCACGATACGTGATCCTCTCGCTCATCTTCGTCATCGCGGGCGTCTCCGTAGGGCTTCTCGTAACGGTGAAGGCCTTGAGAGAGCAGTCGGAGCACGTGTCTCGCATCATCGCGGGCCAGTCAGGCGTGTCCCTCTACGACGACGAGGGGGAAGAGGCAGTCGGGCTGTCGCGGGAGACGGCGCTCGTGAGGGCGGCCGACAGCGTGGGGCCGGCGACCGTATCCATCAGCGCCGTGAGAACGCGGGTGGTCCGCGCGGACCCGATGCGCGACGACTTCTTCGAGCGGTTCTTCAGAGGACATTTCCCGGACCGGGTCTACCGCGAGCCCTACCAGTCGTTCGGGTCGGGTGTCATCGTCGACGGCGCCGGGGACATCCTGACGAACGAGCACGTCGTGGGCGGGGCGCGCGAGGTCAGGGTGACCCTGACGGACGGGCGCGAGTACCAGGCGCGCGTGCTGGGCGGCGATTCCAGGTTCGACCTCGCGGTCCTGAAGATCGACGGCGAGGATCTTCCCGTGGCGGTGCTCGGCGATTCGGACGACCTCATGATCGGCGAGTGGGTCGTTGCCATCGGGAACCCGTTCGGGCATTTCCTCAACGACCCGCACCCCACCGTTACCGCCGGAGTCGTGAGCGCGCTCCACAGAGACGTCCTGGCGGACGGCGAGTCCGACGCCATCTACAAGGACATGGTACAGACCGACGCCTCCATCAATCCGGGGAACTCCGGTGGTCCGCTTGTCAACTCGGCAGGTGAGGTCGTCGGCATCAACTCCTTCATTTTCAGCATGAGCGGCGGGTCGCAGGGCGTCGGCTTCGCGATACCGGTCAACGTCGCGAGGCTCATTATCAACGAGCTCATCGAGTTCGGGCGTGTCCGGGATGTCTGGGTCGGCATGCGGGTTCAGGACCTGAACCCAGGGCTAGCGCAGAACCTCGGCCTGCCCGCGGTGCGGGGCGTGCTGGCCTCGTTCCTGGAACCAGACAGCCCGGCCGAGCGTGCCGGCATCCGGTCCGGGGACATTGTGACCGCCATCAACGGCGAGAGGGTGGAGAGCGTGCGGAAGGCGCGCCGCGCCATCTTCGGGTCGCGGGTGGGGGACGTCATCACCGTGACCGTCCTCCGTGGCGGAGAGAGCCACGAGTTCGATATCGTGCTCGAGGAGGTCCCGCATTGACCCACGCCACGGCACGCGCGGCACGCACCGTCGAGATCGAGGGAGTGGGAGACGATTCGCTCCGGCAGACGCTGGATGCGGCCGGGCTGTCCTTCACGGTGGATGAGGCCAGGCGGATCGTCGAGCTTCTGGGCCGAGACCCCACGGTCGTCGAGGCCAACATCTTCAACACGATGTGGAGCGAGCACTGCTCGTACAAGAGCTCGCGCGAGGTCCTCAAGGAGTACCTGCCCACGGAGGCATCCAACGTGGTACTCGGTCCCGGCGAGGACGCCGGGGTCGTGCGCTTCTGTGAGGTCGACGGGAAGAGCTACTGCATAACCCTCGCGCACGAGAGCCACAATCACCCCTCTCAGGTCGTTCCTAACGAGGGCGCCGCCACGGGCATCGGCGGCATCGTCCGCGATGTCTACTGCATGGGCGCCGATGTCATCGGCGTGCTCGACCCGCTTCGGTTCGGCGACCCTAACGGGCGCCATGCGGAGCGAACGCGCGAGATAATCCACGGCGTGGTCGAGGGCATCTGGCAGTACGGCAACGCACTGGGCGTCCCTAATCTGGGCGGCGACGTCTACTTCGACGAGTCGTTCGACGAAAACTGCCTGGTCAACGTCGTGGCAGTGGGGCTCCTCGAAGAAGGCGACATGGTGCGGAGTCGGGCGCCGGCGGAGGCAGCGGACGTGCCCTACGACCTGGTGCTCGTCGGCAAGCCGACCGACCCCTCCGGCTTCGGTGGCGCGACGTTCGCGTCTCGCGTCCTGGACGAGGAGAAGGCGCTGGACGACAAGTACGCCGTCCAGGTGCCTGATCCCTTCCTCAAGCGCATGCTGACCGTGGCGACACAGGAGGTCATGAAGCTCCTCAAGGCGCGCGGCGTGCCCTTCGGTTACAAGGACCTTGGCGCGGGCGGCATCGCCTGCGTAACGTCCGAGCTGGGTGCGGCGGCGGGGCTCGGGGTGCGCGTTGATCTCTCCAGGGTACCGGTGGCAGAGGCTGGACTTCTGCCCGAGGTCATCGCGTGTTCCGAGACGCAGGAGCGCTACTGCCTGGTCGTGCCACGCGAGTTCTCGGCCGAGGTCGTGCGAATCTTCAATGAGGACTTCGAGCTTCCGGAGCTGTGCAACGGCGCCGCCGCGGTCGTTGTGGGCGAGGTCATCCCGGAGCCCAGGTTCATCCTCGAACACGAGGGGACGGTGGTCTGCGACGCCTCGACGGAGCAGATAACGGCCGGGGTATGCTACGACCGTGCGCATCGGCGCCGCGTGCGAGAGGTTCCGGAGGTCGGGATTCCGGGAGAGCTCGACGTCGCTGACGCGGTCTTGCGGGTCCTTGCGTCTCCGAACATCGCGTCGAGGGAGCACGTATACAGGCACTACGACAGCGAGGTCAAGGGCAACACGGTCATCAGGCCGGGCGAGGCCGACGCCTGCTTGGTCGCGCCTATCCCAGGCTCGCGTGTCGGCATGGCCATCGCGGTGGACGGCACCCCGTTCCTCGCGGCGCTCAGTCCCTACGAGGCGGGCGCGGCCGCGGTCGCGGAGGCGGTGCGCAACGTCGCTGCGGTCGGGGCCGTTCCCATCGCGCTCACCGACTGTCTGAACTTCGGCAATCCGGAGATCGAGGAGGTCTTCCAGGACTTCGTTGATGCGGTGTGCGGTATCGGCGACGCGGCGCGCGGCATCGGCATGAAGGACTCAGACGAGCCCATTCCCATCATCTCGGGGAACGTCAGCTTCTACAACCAGTCGTCCGCGGGCAGCGCGGTCCTTCCGTCGCCCGTCGTCTGCGCGGTCGGGCGCGTACCCGACATCGCACGTCACGCGACAGTCGGCATGAAGTCGTCCGGCAGCAGGCTTCTGCTGGTGGGGGAGCGGCACGGCGAACTGGGAGCGTCGGCGTTCATGAGAACGGTGGCCGGCGGGGTCGGCGCCGGGCCGCCGCAAGTCCGGGCGGACGAGGAGCGGGCGATGATGGCCGCTGTGACGGACCTGATCGAGGCGGGACTCGTGCGATCGTGCCACGATATCTCTGACGGGGGCATGGTCGTTGCGCTCGCGGAGATGCTGTTCGGCTCGTCGCCGGACATCGAGGTCGGGGCGGAGATCGACCTCGGTGCGGTCGTGCCCGAGGGCACGGGCGGAGCGCCGGCGGGCGGTGGTGTCCCAGGCGCCGGCGGACGCGATGCAGGCGATGCGCTTGCGGCGTGCGAGCTGCTCTTCTGCGAGAACGGGGGGTACCTCCTCGAGGTGGACCCCGCTGATGTCGCGCGCGCGGTCGCCGTGCTTGCGAAACGCGGCGCCTGGCACGCGGAGATCGGGCGGGCGACGGCGACGAGTGGGCTGGTTGTGCGCGAGGACGGAGTCGGCGACATCGTGCTCTCGGAGGACGCGATGAGCGCGGCGTGGCTGAACGGCGCGACAGAGGTGATGCTGTGAGCGCGGCGTGGCTGAACGGCGCGACAGAGGTGATGCTGTGAGCGGATCGAGACCTGACATAGCCGTCCTGAGATTCCCGGGCATGAACTGCGAGGAGGAGACGCGCAGGTCCGTCCTCGCGGCGGGGGCGTCGTGCGACATCTTCATGTGGAACGGTCCAACGTCGAAGCTGGAGGAGTACGACGGCTATGTGCTGCCGGGCGGCTTTTCGTATCAGGACCGTGTCCGCGCGGGCGCCATCGCGGCGAAGGACCGGGTCGTGGACTGTCTCTTCGAGCAGGCCGAAGCGGGCAAGCCCGTCATCGGTATCTGCAACGGCGCGCAGATCCTGATCGAGGCCGGCATGGTGCCGGGCATCAGGGTCGGCAGCGTCGAGATGGGGCTGGCTCACAACATCATGCCCGACAGGGACGGATACTACACCCGGTGGACGCATCTCGTGGTCGCGCACCGGGAGTCCTGCGTGACGGCCGCCTTGAAGCCGGCGGATACGGTTCCGATACCGGTGGCACATGCTGAGGGCAGGTTCGTCACCACGGAGGAGGGCCTGGTCGACCGGCTCTTCGAGGCCGGACAGGTGGTCCTGACCTACGGGGCGCCTGACGGAACGCCGGCCAGGGGTTTCCCTGACAACCCCAACGGTTCGTCGAGGAACATCGCAGGTATCTCGAACCCTGCGGGCAACGTCGTGGCGATGATGCCGCACCCGGAACGCTCCTCCTGGATGTTCCAGCTGCCCGAGAACCTTCCCGGCGAGTGGGGCCGCCGTCGGCGCGAGGCCGCGGGCGGAGACGCGCTCTTCGGGGCGGGCCCGGGGTTGGGTGTCATGTCCTCGCTCGTGCGTTTCATCGAGAACAACGGGAAGGGGGCCTGAGTGGCGGCGACACACAGCTTCTTCCTCAGTGTCGAGCTCAAGGCGACCGGCAACGAGGCGCGCTCCGCGCTCGAGGCTCTACAGGAGAAGATGGGCCTCAGGAACCTGGTCTCCGACCTCGCCCGCGAGGATCTCTGGGAGATAGAGGTCGATGCCCGGACGGCCGAGGGCGCACGAGAGACCATCGAGCAGCTTGTCAGGACCACGAACCTATTCGCGAACCCCAACAAGCACAAGTACACGCTGGCGGACGCGGGTGGGGCGGAGCCTGGTCGCGACCGTGGCGAGCCCGGTTCACACGGTCCCGGGCACCGCTCAGAAGGCGCGGCGTCCTGGGCGGCGGGTCTTGAGGACGATGAGGTGGCTGTCCTCGTGACCGCCCGCGAGAGCGCCGAGGGGGAGTCAGTTCTCTCCGCGATACGCCGGATAGGCGTCGATGACGTCGTCAGCATCAGGAGATGGACCCGCTGGCGCATACGTCTGGCCGAGCCGCCGACGCGCGGCGACCCCGAGGTCCTCGTGCTCATCAGAAAGATAGGGGTCGCGACGGGACGGCGGGACGGGCTTCTTTCCAATCCGCACTCGCAGATCTCACGTGCGATCCTGCCCTGGGGCGAGGAAAAGGTCTTGGCGGCCTGACCCGCTCGTGATAGATTGTTCAAGCTTTAGGGTCTTTTCCAAACTTGGGGCCGTTCCTGCGGCGCCCAGAGGTTGTTGTAGTACCAGCTCTCGTCAAGGGGGGTCAGGAGTGCCGAAGATCGTCATCGATCCTGAGCGGTGCAAGGGCTGCGGCTACTGTGTCGATGCCTGCCCGCAGAAGATCCTGAGGCTCGCAGAGGGCCTCAACAGCATGGGCTATCATCCCGTCGAGTGCTTCGACATGGAGAAGTGCACCGGGTGCACCTTCTGCGCGTTGATGTGCCCCGACCTGGCCATCGAGGTCTACAAGTAGGAAGCGGAGGAGCCGAATGAGCGAGAAGATCCCCATCGGTGAGAAGGTGTTGATGAAGGGGAACGAGGCCATGGGAGAGGCCGCCGTCCAGGCGGGCTGCATGGCCTACTACGGCTATCCCATCACGCCACAGAACGAGCTCACCGCCTATATGTCGAGGAGAATGCTGGAGGAGGGGCGGGTATTCATCCAGACGGAGAGCGAGATAGCGGCGATCAACATGTGCTACGGTACCGCGGCCGTCGGGGAACGCTGCATGACGTCGTCCTCGAGCCCGGGCATCAGCCTGAAGCAAGAGGGCATCTCGTACATGGCGTGCGCCGAGCTTCCGGTCTTCTACGTCAACGTCAACCGTGGCGGCCCGGGTCTGGGCAACATATCACCGGCGCAGTCGGACTACTTCCAGTCGACGCGCGGCGGAGGACACGGCGACTATCGCGTCATCGTGTTCGGCCCGACCAACGTGCAGGAGCTCTACGACTTCACCATGCTCGGGTTCGACCTCGCGGACAAGTACCGCACGCCAACGATGATCCTGGCCGACGGCATCCTCGGACAGATGATGGAGCCGCTCGTGCTCCGCGAGTACGTGCCGATACCCGACTTGCCGTCCAAGGCGGACTGGAGGCTGGGCGACCCCGCGACCAAGGACCCGCTTCTCATCACTTCGCTCATCCTGAACGTCCCGGGCATGGAGCAGCGGAACCTCGACCTCTTCCACAAGTACGAAGAGATCACGAAGAACGAGACGCGCTACGAAGAAGTGGACAGCGACGACGCCGACATCGTCCTTGTCGCATACGGCACAGCGGCGCGGATCGCGCGCTCCGCTATGGAGCAGGCCCGCGAGAAGGGCATGAAGGTCGGTCTCTTCCGCCCGATAACCCTGTGGCCGTTCCCTTCCGAGCCGCTGAGCAAGCTCGCGGACCGGGTGGAGAACATGCTCGTGGTCGAGCTGTCGCTGGGGCAGTTGTGGGAGGACGTGAGGATGGCGACCGGACGCAAGACGAAGGTCCACCTGCACGGCCGGACAGCCGGCGGGGTTCCTACGCAGGCGGACATCATCGAGCACCTGCAGAAGGCGGTCGATTCGAAGGGCGACAAGATCGTGAGGAACTTCTAGCGAGTGAGGGGACGGGCGCGTCTGTCTGCTGAGGCAGGCGAGGCGCCACCCCGGAAACTCCGACCGCTTGCAGCACTTCAGGAGGAGAGCCAATGGAAAAGGTCTTCGCGATGCCGGAGGCGATGAAGGATGCAGAGACGTTCTACTGCCCGGGCTGCGGGCACGGCGTCGCGCACCGCATCGTCGCGGAACTGGTGGACGAGTTCGGTCTCAGGGACAGGACGATAGGGATCGCGCCCGTGGGGTGCTCGGTCTTCGCCGATCTCTACTGGAACTTTGATGTGATCTCGGCGGCGCACGGTCGGGCGGCGGCGGTGGCGACGGGTATGTCGAGGGCGAAGCCCGACTGCTTCGTTATCAGTTATCAGGGGGACGGTGACCTCGTGGCCATCGGCGCGGCCGAGACGGTGCACGCGGCCAACCGGGGCGAGAACTTCGTCACGGTGTTCATCAACAACGCGATATACGGGATGACGGGCGGGCAGATGGCGCCGACCACGCTCATCGGCCAGCCGTCCACGACGTGCCAGCTCGGGCGCGACCCCGCGATCGCCGGGTATCCCATCCGCGTGTGTGAGCTGCTCCAGACTCTGGGTGGCGTAGCGTATCTGGCGCGCGGTTCTGAGGACTCGCCCAAGAACGTCATGGCGACCAAGAAGCATCTCAGGAAGGCCTTCCAGCTCGCCCTCGATAAGAAGGGCTACAGCCTGGTCGAGATCGTGTCGCCGTGTCCGACCAACTGGGGCATGAATCCGCCCGAGGCCATGAAGTGGCTGAAGTCGGAGATGCTGGACTACTACGAGCTGGGCGTGTTCAAGGACATCACGGCCGAGAGCTAGTTGGTGAGGCATGTCGTGCAGGCCGAACGCTTGAGGAAGACAGGGAGACAGCCCGGCCTGCGGCTTGAGGAAGACAGGGAGACATCGGATGACACAGAAGAGCAGGTGCGCGGGTTTCGGAGGACCGGGACTCGTCCTGATGGGCCGGCTTATCGCCTATGCGGCCATGGGGGAAGACAACCACACGACATTCTTTCCGCAGTACGGGGCGGCGATGCGGGGCGGGACGGCGAACTGCTCGGTGATAGTCGCGGACGGAGAGATAGCCGCGCC
>JAUWLR010000227.1 GCA_030613615.1 Candidatus Eiseniibacteriota bacterium | reverse complement strand
CTGGCGGCGTGGGGCGCCCGGCCCCGGGCCGCGAGTGCCGCGCGATGCGCGGCGTGGCTGAGCGCGGGGGGGCAGGGCGCACCATGCCCACGGGCACCTTGCCGTGGAAGTACTACAGCAGTCGCTCGAACTCCACTATGGCGTCGGAGTCGGCGCCGACGGACACGACCGCGACACTCGCGCCCGAGAGTTCCTCGATCCGCTTCAGATAGGCCAGGGCCTTTTCGGGCAGCTCGGCGCTGGTTCTGGCTCCGCTCGTGTCCGTCTCCCAGCCTGGCAGCTCCTCGTAGACCGGCTGGATCCGACGCAACGTATCGACGTCGCGCGGGAACGTGTCGATGCTGGTTCCGTCTAGGGTGTATCCCACGCACACCGGAATCCGCGGCAGAGAATCGAGCACGTCGAGCTTCGTGATGATGAGTCGTTGGATCCCGGAGAGCGCGAGCGAGTATCGCAGCGCGACGATGTCCAGCCACCCGCAGCGTCGGGGGCGCCCGGTGGTGGCGCCGAACTCGGCCCCTCTTTCGCAGATGAGGGCCGCCGGCTCAGCTTCGGCCTCCGTGGGGAACGGACCCGCGCCTACGCGCGTCGCGTAGGCCTTCGCCACTCCGATGACCTCTCCGATCCAGGTGGGCGGCACTCCGGTTCCGGGAGAGACACCCGCCGCGGTCGTGTTGGACGACGTGACGAACGGGTAGGTGCCGAACCCGATGTCCAGGAGCGCTCCCTGAGCTCCCTCGAAGAGGACGTTGTCACCTGAGGTGATGGCGGACCGGATGAGCCCCGGCGTGTCCGACAGATGGGGCACGAGGACCTTCGCGACGGCCCTCATCTGCTCCGTGATCTCGTCGAGGTCCACTGGCTCGGCGCCGTAGAGCTTGGTCAGTATGTCGTTCTTGCGTGAGACGATTCCCGACAGCTTCTCCTCGAAGCGGTCGAACGAGGCGAGGTCCCCGCACGTCAGCCCCTCGCGCGAACAGCGGTCGACGTACGTCGGGCCGATGCCCCGGTGGGTCGTGCCGATAGCGTCGCCTCCCCTCGCCTGCTCCTCGGCGGCCTCGACTGCCTTGTGGTACGGCATCACCAGATGCGCACCGACGTCGATCAGTAGATTGTCGCCGACGTCAATGCCGTTCGATCGAACGTAACCGATCTCCTCAACGAGGGCGAGCGGGTCCAGGACGACTCCGGGTCCGATGATGCACTGGACGTTCGGGACGGACACGCCCGACGGCAGCAGGTGGAAGACGAGCTTCTTCCCCGCCACGCTGACCGTGTGTCCCGCGTTTGCGCCACCCTGGAAGCGCACGACCATGTTTGCGCGGGACGCGTAGAAGTTGGTGATCTTCCCCTTCCCCTCGTCGCCCCACTGAGTTCCGACTATGACCAGTGCGCTCATCACTTCCCTTCCCGCGTCAGCTCCCCAACCGCACCGGCGGTGCCCTGGAGTTCCGCTGTCAGCTTCCGGTCCTTCTCTTCGACCGAGCGCTCGAGTTCTTCCTTGAATGCCACCAGCCTGTCTCTCAGTCCCTCGTCATGCAGCGCCAGTATCTGAGTGGCCAGCACGCCCGCGTTCTTCGCGCCGTGTCTGCCTATCGCCATGGTCGCGACCGGCACGCCACCCGGCATCTGCACGGTTGAGTGGAGGGCATCCACTCCCTGGAGGCTGCCGCCGCCCATTGGGACGCCTATCACCGGTTTCACTGTGATGCTGGCGACCACTCCCGCGAGGTGCGCCGCGAGCCCCGCTCCCACCACGAACACCTCCACACCTTCGGCCTCCAGTGTCGCGACAAGCTCATTAGTCTTCTTCGGCGACCGGTGCGCGGACGTGATGCGCGTGGCGTAAGCGATGCCGAACTTGTCGAGCATCTTGCCCGTCTCCTGCATGGTCGGCAGGTCCGAGTCGCTTCCCATCAGGATGGCAACGACCGGTTTCTTGCTGTTGGTCATCTGGGTCTCCTGTCAGTTCCAGTACGAACGCAGAGGGTGGCGGGGCCCTGGCCCGCCGCGAGTTCAGGCGCGAAGCGCCGTGTGTCTGAGCGCCGGGGTAGGGCCCCGTCGCCCCCCCGCCCCCCCGACAAACGCTAGTGCTTGAAATGCCTCATGCCCGTGAACACCATCGCGATGTCCCGCTCGTTGGCCGCCTTGATGGCGTCCTCATCGCCCTTCGAGCCCCCGGGCTGGATGATCGCCGTGACTCCGGCGTCGGCGGCCGCGTCGACCGCGTCGCGCATCGGGAAGAAGGCGTCGGACGCGAGCACGCTGCCCTTGACCCTGTCCCCCGCCTTCCACACGGCGAGCACGCTGGCGTCGACTCTGCTCATCTGCCCAGCGCCTATGCCCACCGTCTGCTTGCCCTTCGTCAGGACGATGGCATTCGAGCGCACGTGTTTGACGGCGCGCCACGCGAACCGGAGCGACGTCATCTCCTCGTCGGTCGGTGTCCGGTCGGTCACGACCGTGAGCTCATCCGCGTGCACGTCCTCAGTGTCTACGTCCTGAACCAGCAGTCCTCCGCAGAGCAGCGATCTCATCTGTTTCTGAGGCCTGAGCTCGTAGTGGCTGAGGTCCGGGAAGTGGGCCTTCATCAGCCGCCGGTTCTTCTTCCCGCGCATGAGTTCGAGCGCGTTCTTGAAGTAGTCCGGGGCGATGACCGCTTCGACGAAGTGCGTGTCGTGAATGAGCTGCGCCACCTCCATGTCGACCGTCCGGTTGAGCGCGATAACGCTGCCGAACGCCGAGAC
>JAUWLR010000140.1 GCA_030613615.1 Candidatus Eiseniibacteriota bacterium | reverse complement strand
CGCCTCGACGATGTTGGCGCCACTCACTCCGGGAATCGGCTCTTCGCTCGCGGCGTAGATGCCGGCTACAAGGAGGACCGTCGCGTCGTAGAAGCTCCGTCCGAACTCCTCAAGGAGCTTCTGCGTTCGCGTGTATCTGTGAGGCTGGAACAGGACGACGAGCCTGCGGTTCCAGCGGGACGCTGCTGCTGAGAGCGTCGCTCTGACCTCGACCGGGTGGTGTCCGTAGTCATCCAGAACAAGCACATTCTGAGCCTCCCCCCTTACGTCGAACCTCCGCGATATCCCCTCGAAGCTTCCGAGGGCCTCGGCGATGTCTCCGAAGGAGACGCCGAGTTCCAGACCGACCGCCACGGCGGCGACCGAGTTGTAGACGTTGTGCATGCCCGGCATGCTTATCTCTATCCGGCCGAGCTCCTCGCCACCCGCGACGATGCTGAAGGCCGTCCGCTCACCGGACGCCTCGACGCCAAGCACCCGCACGTCCGCCTGGCTTGCCGTCCCGTACGTGATGACCCGGCGCTCGATGTCACCGATGATCGACTGGATGTTGTGCTCGTCCAGGCAGACGATCGAGCAGCCGTAGAACGGCACGCTGTTGGCGAATCGGATGAACGCGCTCTTTATCTCCGCCAACCCTTCGTAGTAGTCGAGGTGCTCCTCGTCGACCGTGGTGACGACCGCCACCGTCGGCGAGAGCTTCAGGAACGACCCGTCGCTCTCGTCCGCCTCGGCGACCATGTACTCGCTGGCGCCCAGCCGGGCGCCCGTGCCCAGCGAGCTTATCTTCCCACCGACGACGACCGTCGGGTCGAGCCCGCCTGCCGACAGCACGGCCGAGATGAGCGACGTCGTCGTCGTTTTGCCGTGCGTCCCTCCGACGGCGACAGAGAACTTCATCCGCATGAGCTCGGCCAGCATCTCCACCCTGGGAATGACGGGGACGAGTCGCTCGCGCGCCGCCAGTATCTCCGGGTTGTCCCGCGACACTGCCGTCGAGACCACGACGACGTCCGCGCCCTCGATGTTGGCGGCGTCGTGGCCGTAGCTGACACGCGCGCCGAGCGCGGTCAGCCGGTCGGTCGTCTCGCTGCGCTTGAGGTCCGAGCCCGACACGACGTAGTCCAGGTTCAGGAGGACCTCGGCGATGCCGCTCATCCCGACTCCGCCGATGCCCACGAGGTGTATGCGCTTCACGCGTCCGAACATCGTCACTGCGTGTATCTCCCGTCTGCCGCGGCTTCACCACCGCTGCCGCCGCTGCCGCCGGCATCGCTGCCGCCACCCGGCGCCTCCGTGGCGCGCCCCCGTCGCGAGAGGGCCAGGACCGCCTCGGCAACCCGCTCAGCCGCGTCGGGCCGCGCGAGCGCCCTGGCCCTCTCGGCCATGAGTGCCAACCGCGCCTCATCTGTTAGAAGTTCGAAGACCTCATCGGCGAGCCTCTCGCCGTTCAGTTCGTCATCCGGTACGACCACCGCGGCGCCCGCCTTCTCCACGGCGCGCGCGTTCTTCATCTGGTGCCCCTCGGTCGCGTATGGGTACGGAACGAGCAGCGAGGGCCTTCCTACTATCTCGATCTCGGCTATGGCGGTCGCTCCCGACCTCGACACGACCAGGTCGCTCGCCGCATAGGCCGTGGCCATGTCGTCGAAGAACGGCTCTACGATCGCCGTCACGCCCGCCTCGGCCACGGCCGCCCTCACCTTCTCGACGTCTGCCGCTCCCGTCTGAACCACGAGCTCGACCCCCATCCCGGCCAGCCTTCCGGCCGCGCTCACGACGGCCTCGTTGATGCGCTTGGCACCCCCGCTGCCGCCGACGAAGAGGACCACGGCGCCTGCGGGGTCGAGACCGAGTCTGCGCCTTGATTCCGAGCGGTCGGTGGCCTCGAACTCGCTCCTCACCGGATTGCCGGACAGCGCTATCTCCCGCGCCCGCGGCAGGTGCGCCGCGGTCTCCTCGAAGCTCGTGTGAACAGCCGAAGCCGACCGCGAGAGCACGCGCGTCGCGAGCCCGGGATAGGAATTCTGCTCCTGCAGAACGACGGGTATCCGAAGAGCCCGAGCCGCGAGGATGGGCGGCATGCTGACGAAGCCCCCGGTGCCGACCGCCGCCGCGGGACGCCTCGACGCGAGAACGCCCAGTGCCTTGAAGAACCCTGCGAGCACCACGAACGGCATCGCGACGTTCCTGATGTCGGCGCTCCGCCTGAGCCCCATCGACGGCACGGCCACGAAGTCACGCCCCGTGCGGCCGACGAGTCTCTCCTCTATGGAGTTTCTTCGTCCCATGAAGAACACCTCGATACCCGGAGCCGAGCGCTCCAGCGCGTCGGCGATGGCTATGCCCGGGCTGATGTGTCCGCCCGTACCTCCTCCGGCTATCATCACTCTCACGACCTCTTCCCTTTTGCGGCCTTCGGAGCTGCCCACCGACCGGCCAACTCGGACGGGATCACCCTCGAGCGTCCCGCCATGGCGGGACGTTTGGATAGATTCAGAAGAATGCCGACCGCGATCATGTTGACGATGAGTGACGAGCCGCCGTAGCTGATGAACGGAAGCGGCAGCCCGGTCGTCGGGATGAGCGCGGTCGCGACCCCGATGTTGATGGCGGCGTAGATGGTCACCATCGCGGTCAGTCCGGACGCGAGAATCTGGCCGTAGCGGTCCGGCGCCCGCTTCGCGATCCGAAGCCCGCGTATCAGGAAGAAAGCGAGCACGCAGATGAGCCCGAACGTGCCGAGGAACCCGACCTCCTCGCCCCATATGGAGAATGCGAAGTCGGTGTACGGGTCCGGGATGAACGCGCGCTGGTAGCTTCCCCCTATTCCTCTTCCCCACAGTCCGCCGGACCCGAGCGCCACGAGCGACTGGAATATCTGGTATCCGGCGCCCCTGGTGTCGACTCCCGTGAGCGAGAGGTCGTAGGTGGCGAGCCACACGGTCCACCTTTCCGCAATGTGAGGCACGAACTTCACCGCGAGGATAATGCCCGGGACCGACGCCGCCGCCAGCGCGCCGATGTGCGACAGCCTGGCGCCACCAAGGAACAACAGCACGAGGGAGAGGATCACGACCGCCATCGCGCTCCCGAAGTCGGGCTGAAGCAGTATGAGCCCGACCACGCACGCCACGAGCCCCAGCCTGGGAAGGAGCCCGTGGGTGAAGTCCGCCAGTTCGTCCTTTCTGCGCGCGAGCACGTCGGCCAGATAGACGACGAGGACGAGCTTCGCCACCTCGCTGGGCTGGAACATGAGGAGGAAACCGCGCATACCGCGCACGGTCCGTCCGAAGAGCAGCGTCGCTACCAGGAGCACGATGACCATGAGGATCGCCTTCTTCGCGTGCTTGCGGTAGGACCTGTAGTCGAAGGCGTACGCGAATGCCATCGCGGCCAGTCCAAACGCCGCACGGAGCGCGTTCCTCTTCAGGAAGACGTGGCTGCCGCCGAAGCTGTGCTCGGCGATGTGGACGCTAGCCGTGTACACCGTCAGCATCCCGACGAGGATCAGAAGCAGCGTCGTCCAGAGCAGTGACCAATCGCAGCGTACGCTCCCTCTCACTTCCCACCTCCAGCGACGGACCCGCGTTCCTTCCGCGAAAGCGCCGCGACAAGATCCTTGAACTGCCGTCCCCTGTCCTCGAAGTCGTCGAACATGTCGAAGCTCGCGCACGCCGGCGACAGAAGGACCACGTCGCCCGGCACGGCGGCTCTGCGCGCGGCCAGCACCGCCTCTCCTAGCGAGGCGACACGTTCGATGGGCACCGCGCCCTCGAACGTCCGCTCCATCTTCTCCGCCGCCTCTCCTATCAGAACGACGTGCCTGACACGTCCGGCGAGAAGGCCGCGAAGCGGCGAGTAATCAGTGCCCTTGTCTTTCCCGCCCGCTATGAGAACGATGGGAGCGTCGAAGCTCCGAAGCGCACAGCTCACCGAATCGACGTTCGTGGCCTTCGAGTCGTTGACGTAGGCCACGCCATCGATCTCACCCAGGTCCTCGAGCCTGTGCTCGAGGGACCTGAAGCCGGCGAGCACGTGCGCTGCATCCGCAGGCGTTACGCCGACGGCGACAGCGGCCGCCGTCGCCGCCAGCGCGTTCGAGAGGTTGTGAGGTCCAGGGATTCCCACCTCGCTCGCGGTGATGATCTTCTGCTCTCTGCCACCTACCTGTGAGATGATCGCGTCATCGCGCAGGAAGACGCCGTGTCTGACTTCCCGTTCGGTGCTCACGGGGATGACCGTGGCGGCCACGTCGGCCTCGAGCGCCGCCACGCCCGCGTCGTCGAAGTTGAGGACGGCGAAGTCCGATGCGCTCTGGTTCTCAAACACTCGCGCCTTCGATCTCCTGTAGGCGTCGAACGACTCGTACCGGTCGAGGTGGTCCTCGGTGACGTTGAGGAGCACGCCGACGTGCGGACTGAAGCTCTCTATGGTGTCCAGCTGGAAGCTCGAGACCTCCGCAACGATGAACCCGTCGGCCGGCACGCCCTCGACCTCTCCGGACAGGGCAAGCCCGATGTTTCCGGCGACGGCAACGGGCACGCCCACGGTCTTCACGAGCTCGCCCAGCAGTGCGGTCGTCGTCGTCTTGCCGTTCGTTCCGGTCACGGCCAGCCACCTTCCGCTCGACGCCCCGTATGCGAGCTCGAGCTCTCCTATCGTGCGAACGTTGCGTTCCCGCGCAGCCCTCGGGAGCGGTGATTCCAGCGGGACGCCCGGACTCAGGACAACAAGGTCGATCCCGTCCAGGAGATCCGGCGTCTGGCTTCCGAGCCTAAGCTCCACTCCTCTGTCGCTCCAATCGATCGGATCGACTCCGAGTTCGTCCGCGCTTCGCAGATCCGTTCCCACGACCGAAGCGCCTGAGCGCAGCAGTAGCTCCACGGCCGCTACTCCGCTCCGCGCCAGCCCGACCACCAGGACTCTCTGCGAGCTCAGTTCCTGAGGCGTTAGACCGCCCAAGTTCCCGTCCCTTCTTCGAGTGTTTCTTCTGTCTCTCGTCCGCCCATCCGGTCTTCATGAGACCCACCTGTCACTGAAGTTTGAGCGTTGAGAGCGCGATCAGCGTGAAGAGCGCTCCGACGATCCAGAAACGGATGACCACTTTGCTCTCCGGCCACCCCATCTTCTGGAAGTGATGGTGAAGCGGGGCCATGAGAAACACCCGCTTGCCTCGAAGCTTGAACGACGCGATCTGGATGATCACGGAGGCCGCGATGATCACGAAGACGCCGCCGACGATGATCAGCCATATCTCTTTCTTGATGAGGATCGCGAGGGTTCCCAGCGCGCCTCCGACCGCGAGCGACCCCGTGTCGCCCATGAACACGTCCGCCGGGTGCGCGTTGAACCAGAGGAAACCGAGGCCCGCCCCGATGAGCGCGGAGCAGTAGACCGTGAGCTCCCCGGTGCCCGCGATGTACGGGATATTGAGGTAGTCGCTGAACTTGACGTGTCCCGTCACGTAGCTCATCGCGGCGAACGCCAGCGCGCAGAAGATAACCAACCCTATCGCGAGGCCGTCGAGGCCGTCGGTGAGGTTGACCGCGTTCGAGCTCGCGGTGATGACCACCATCACGAAGACCACGTAGGCGGCCCCGAGCGACAGAACGGCGTCCTTGAAGAAGGGCACCTCCACCTCCGAGGCCGAGCCGGTCAGGTGCGTGTAGTAAACGTAGAGCCCGATGAGAAGCCCAAGCCCCAGCTGCCCGGTCAGCTTGTAGCGGGCGACGAGACCCTTCCTGCGCTTCCTGACCACCTTGAGGTAGTCGTCGGCGAAACCCACTCCGCCGAGCCAGAGGGTCGCGAAGATCATGAGCCAGATGAAATCGTTGTCCAGACGTGCCCAGAGGAGCGTCGGAACGAGCGTCGCCACGAGGATGAGCAGTCCGCCCATCGTCGGGGTCCCGGCCTTGGCCGCGTGCGACTCCGGGACGTATTCCCTTACGCCCTCGGTCAGTTGACGCCTCTTGAGCATGCGAATGAAGATGGGGCCGAGGAGGAAGCTTATGAGCAGGGCTGTCACCGCCGCGTACGCCGATCGGAAGGTAATATACCGGAAGACATTGAAGGCAGAAACGAGGTCCCTTAGGGGGTATAGGAGAT
>JAUWLR010000264.1 GCA_030613615.1 Candidatus Eiseniibacteriota bacterium | reverse complement strand
GTTTTCGCTTTCGTCGTCTATGCCCTATGTTGCATATCACAGGCCACAACTCGCCCCGCCCGTACATGCGACGAGGGGTTTCCCTCTGCCGGCGAGTTCTGCCGCGAAGCGGCGGTGTCTGAGCCGGGAGGGAAACCCCTCGTCGCATGTACGGCCGGGGCCAGGTGCACGCTTGCTGAAGGAACTACGACGCCACGAGCCCGGGGGAGTCGCCGGTCGCGGGTTCCTTCTGCCTCTCTCCGAGATCGTCCAGCCACCCGGCTCCGGGCGTAAGCCTCCGCCTGAAGAACCTGCCGACGTCGTGCGGGTCCTTCGCCTGGTGGTAGCGGAGGTAGACGTAGTCGTTCATGATGCCCACGACCTCGATCTTCCCCGTCCGGTGCGACATCACGAACTTGAAGCGCTTGCTGTGGCCGTCGAGTTTCGCCTTCGCTTCCTCGACGATCCGGTACGCGCGTGCAAGCGGGACCTGGAAGCTGCTCTTCACACGCTTGACGGGCCGGCACTGGAAGACGTAGTAGGGGCTGACCCCGATTCCGACCAGCCGGCTCTGGAGCTCCGCGAGCACTTCGGGATCGTCGTTCACTCCCTTCAGGAGCACGGCCTGGTTGCTGACGATGACACCGGAGCGGATGAGCGCGGCGACCGCCAACGTCGACCTCTCCGTGATCTCCCTCGCGTGGTTGAACTGCGTGACGACGTAGATGCGTTTGTCCGGACGGGAGTACTCGCGGAGCAGGGCGCGGAGTCCGCGGTCCTCGAGGATTCGGTCGGGAAGCACGACCGGCACCCGCGTGCCGATCCGGATGAAGTCCAGATGGTCGATCCGATGGAGGCTTTCCAGCATGACGGCGATCGCGTCCGTCGAGAGCACCAGCGGGTCGCCGCCGGTCAAGAGGACGTTGTTGATCTCGCGGTGCGCCGCGATATAGTCGGCCGCGTCCTCGAACCGCTTGAGAATCTCCCCGCTCGGCAGCCCGACAAGGCGCTTGCGGAAGCAGTATCTGCAGTAGACCGCGCACCTGTTCGTCACGAGCACGAGCGCGGTCTTCGCGTACTTGTGCTGGAGCCCGGGCAGCTTCGTGTTCTCGCGTTCCCCGCTGGTGTCGTAGGAGCCGATGGGGGAGAGCTCGCCGTCAGATGGGATGGCCATCTTCCTGATGGGATCATGTGGGTCCGACCAGTCGATCAGCGAGAGGTAGTAGGGCGTCACGCTCATCGGATGCCGCTCGGTCACGCTCCGGAGCCGCTCGCTCTCCCCGGAGGTCAGGAAGCCCCGGGCCTCGAGTTCCTTCAGGTCATGTATGTTGCTCTCAAGGATGCTCTTCCACACCATCGGCTTCATCACCTCCCCACACGAGGATATCGAAGCACCTAAGGCGCCGACTCGAAGCTCCTGAACCGTCAGATGTTCACACCAAGTGTGCGCCTCGAAGGGCCGCAACTCGGATGGGGCGCGCGCCGCGCGCAGACTGCGAGGTACCTCTAAGGGGGCTGCCTGGAGGACCGACTGACTCCGCACCGGCAGCTACTTCGATGATGCTCGCTCAGGCGGGCGTTGTCAAGGGCGACCCATGCGCTGGGCGCCTCTGGTATCATCCCCGGCCCCGAGCTATACTTGACTGAGCACCTCTCAGATGGTATCATGCCTATCCAGGAAGTTCTGTAACTGCACAATCCCGCCAACACACTCCTGCTCTACGCAGCCGTCACCGGCTGGAGGAGGCACACCATGAAGTGGTTCGCACCTGTCCTGGCAGTAGTCCTGAGCGCGCTCGTGTTCGCCGCGCCCGCGGCCGCTCAGTATCAGATCACTGAGAGCGTCATCGGTAGCGGCGGCACCGATGCTGCCGGCGGCGGCTACCAGATGCTTGGCACCGTCGGCCAGCCGGTCATCGGCGTGACCGAGGGCACGAGCTACACGAACGAGATCGGGTTCTGGTACATGCCCGGGTGGATCCTGACCGGAGTCGCTGAGGACGAGCTTCCGCTCCGCACGTACTTCGGCCAGAACTTCCCGAACCCGTTCAATCCCGTCACGG
>JAUWLR010000270.1 GCA_030613615.1 Candidatus Eiseniibacteriota bacterium | reverse complement strand
GCACATGCAGACGGCTCTTGTGGTTGTCATCTCGTATCTCCTCGGTTCGATACCGACGAGCAACATCGCGGCGAGGCTGCGCGGCGTTGACCTGCGAACCGTCGGAAGCGGCAATCCCGGCTTCACCAACGTCCTGCGCACACTGGGACCGCGCGTCGCAGCGCCCGTGCTCATCGTCGACGTGGCGAAGGGCGTGGCGGCGGTTCTGTTCGTGGCCGGAACCCTTGGGGCCAGCTCCTCGTTCGGACACACCGGAATCAGCCTCGCGGCGGGGCTCGCCGCGGTCGCGGGACACATCTGGCCGATCTTTGCACGCTTCCGGGGCGGGAAGGGCGTCGCAACAGCGTGCGGCGTTTTCGCGGCGATGGCCCCTCTGGCTACGCTGGCGGCCGTCGTCCTCTGGCTCGCGATAGTACTCCCCACACGTTATGTCTCGCTCGGCTCCATCGCCGCGGCCCTGTTCCTGCCGTGGGCGATCTGGATCGAGGCCGGGATCCTCGGGACGGAGAGACCCACCGCCCTGATACTGACGGCCGGCCTCGTGGCGGTCGCCGTCGTGCTTCGTCATCGTGCGAACATCAAGCGCCTGGTGAACGGCACCGAGAACCGCTTCGGACGGAATCCGGGGCAGAGAGGCGGACGATGAAGCGTGTCACGGTACTCGGAGGCGGAAGCTGGGGAACAACGTTGGCGCTGGTCCTGCACGACAACGGGCACCACGTCGTTATCTGGGAGTTCGATTCCAAGCAGGTAGAGGCCGTCAGGAACGACGGCGAGAACCGGAAGTTCCTGCCCGATGTCCCACTGCCTCCTTCTATCGAGATCACCAACGATCTCAGCGTGTCTCTCGACGGCGCGGAAACGGTCGTGTTCGCCGTACCCTCACACGTAATCCGCCTCGTTGCCGGAGACGCCGCCGCGATGATCCCGGACGGGACACACGTGGTGAACGTCGCCAAAGGCATAGAGAACAAGACGCTGATGCGCATGTCGGAAGTGCTTGCGCACGAGCTCAACCGTCCGGAGGCCGCCCGGATATCGTCCCTCGTCGGGCCCAGCCACGCCGAGGAGGTCAGCAGGAAGCTCCCGACAACCGTTGTGGCCGGAGCCCTTGACGAGACGACCGCCGTCTTCACGCGCGACCTCTTCATGACGGAGTATCTCAGGGTCTACACGAACACCGACCTCATCGGTGTCGAACTCGGCGTCTCGCTCAAGAACGTGATAGCGATAGCGGCGGGCATCTGCGACGGCCTGGGCTATGGAGACAACACGAAGGGCGCGCTCCTGACGCGCGGGCTCGCGGAGATGACCCGACTGGGCGTCACGATGGGAGGGAGACCGGAAACCTTCGCCGGACTCTCCGGAATGGGCGACCTCATCACGACCTGCATCTCGAAGCACAGCAGGAATCGTCACGTGGGCGAGGCCATCGCGGACGGGCGAGCGCTCGATGAGATCCTCGACTCGATGGTCATGGTGGCCGAGGGGGTGCGCACGACCAGAAGCGTGGCGGAGCTGTCGGAGAAGCTGTCCGTCGAGATGCCCATCTGTGAACAGATGAACCTCGTCCTCTTCGAGGGGAAGCCCCCAAGGGAGGCGATAGCCAATCTCATGCTGAGAGACCCGAGGCCTGAGCACGTCGGGACCTGAGTCCGATTCCCGCTTGTCACCCCGCCTCTGCCGTGCTAGATTGTAGCCCGTCGGGGCGTGGCGCAGTCAGGTAGCGCACTAGCATGGGGGGCTAGGGGTCGCTGGT
>JAUWLR010000169.1 GCA_030613615.1 Candidatus Eiseniibacteriota bacterium | reverse complement strand
CACCCTGCTCATCTAGGCCTTCGTTCCAGATAGATAGTACACGCTGACCGTTTGGTCCGTGGCCTGGAAGCACATGACACGGTCCTCTTGATGCTCGAACCCAGCCCGGGTAAGGACCTTCCTCGAACCCCGGTTTGACTGCGCGGTGATTGCCAGAATCCTCGGCAAACTGAACCTGCCAAGAGCCCATCCGCACGTGGCGATGACAGCTTCGACGGCTAGCCCCTGGCGCTGGTATGCCTCCGCCACCGCGAAGCCGATCTCGACTTCGCCTTCGAACGGGCTCAACCCGACGTGCCCTATGAGCGCGCCGTCATCCCGGTGATCGACTGCCAGGACAAAGGGCCCGCGTCGAGGATCCGCTGGCCCGGCATACTGCTTGATCAGGAACTTGAGAAGCCCGCGCGCCTCGTCTTCATCGGCTTGCACTTGGCTGGGCAGCCAATTCTGGGAAGAGGGTTCGTTGCTCAGCGCGTACACGGCTGCCGCATCGTGAAGTCCAAAGGGCCTCAAGACGAGTGTGTCCGTCTCTATCCGGAACAGGCGCCCCAATCCGTTCTCCGTGTTTCCTACCGTCACGCGTCCGCCTAACGGACCGCGTATCACCCGCGAGCGTTAAGGCTGGCGCGGCGGATGCTTCGGGCGCGATAGCGCCCGGTGCAGTCGGCGTGACAGCCAAGCTCGGCGGCTGCATACGCCAGTCGTATGCTGTTCAGAGGCCTTCCGGACTCATGTGTGCAGCGGAAGAGGTCCTTTGGTCTCCGCGGTGCTCAGTCTACTCTCGACAGAGGTCGAAGGAGGGCGGATACACGCCAGTGTGGAGCTGTGGAAGCAGCTGCCACGGACCTAACATTGCCCCCCTTCACCTCTGCGGGTGGCTCCGATTTAGAGGATTGGTGGGACCGGATCTTTGGTCGCCCCGTATCAAGCGCGACACTGGCTGCACCCGAACCCGGAACCCGTGGAGGTCGAAGGAACTCGACCGAAGTCACTGTCCTTCTCCCACCTCATCTAGAAAGGAGCACCTCCTATGGCTCTCATCGTCGGCATCGACCTCGGACGAAAGAGCGCACACGACGTCGTCATACTCAAACGCGAGACAGGACTTGAGATCGGACGAGGCTTCCGTTTCTCTTCCTCGCCCGAGGGCTTCGACAAGCTCTTCCGGAAGATCGAGGCGGTGCTGAACCCAGACGAACCCGTCGACTTCGTCATCGACTCGCCCGGAAGAGCGTGGATCCCTGTCGCCGCCGTCCTCAAGGCCAGAGGCTGCCGCGTCTACAGACCCTCCGCATACCGCGTAAAGAAAACTCGTGAGGCAGGGCATCGCAGGAACAAGACCAACCGCATCGACGCCCTCACACTCGCACGGTGCCTCAGGAACTACCCTAAGGATACCGCTCTCGTCTTCCTCCCTCAAGGCGATCACGCAAGGCTCGACCAGATCGTCAGACAGCGCGATCGCGTCGTCGACTCACTCGCCAGACGCAAGCAGCGCATACAGGATCTCTGTGAAGCCGTCAATCCGGGCCTCACGAAGCTCCCAGACGGCTTCCTTCTCAACGAGGCCGGACGTGCTTTCCTGCGTGCCTACATCGATCCAAGAACCGTCCTCAGACTTGGCAAGAAACGACTCGGCCTCTTCCTACAGAAACGCTATCGGATCGAACTCGAATCCGAGACACTCGACAAGCTCTTCCAGGCCTGCAGCGACGCCGTCGAACTCTACCGCGTTGTCCGGGATGTCGACTCCATGCCTTTTGACGAACACATCCTCCAGGACGAGTTGAACTGGGAACTCGATCAGCTCGAACGAGAGGAACAGCGTCGCGGTCTGCTCGAGCTGCACATCAAGAAGCTCAACAGGAAGATCGATCCTACGGACTCACTCATCTCGCTCCCGGGTATCCGGCATATCCTCGCGGCCGGCATCCGTACCTGTGTCGGTGACATCGACCGCTTCGAAACCCTCAACAAGCACAAGGGCTTCGCCGGCTTCTATCCGTCCGTCAAGAAGACCGGTGATCACGCGTCCTCACCTATGCCCATGTCAAAGATGAGCTGCAACCGCTACAAGCGATGCCTCTACCTCGCAGCCGAGAACGCGTACAAGTGGGACCTCGAAATGGCCGCCTTCTATCACAAGAGGAGACGTGCCGGACACACACATACCCAGGCCGTCTGTGCCGTCGCCAACGCCAAGCTCCTCCCAAGGATCCATCATCTCATGAAAGATCTTAAGCAAGCGGAGGCCACAAAGCCCACCCGAACGCACTACGTGATCCGGGATCTGTCGGGCAACCCCATCAGCAAGATCGAAGCGAAAGCCATGATCACAGCCACCTGGGCCGACGTTGACTACTCCAAGAAAGGGCTGGCAACGGCTTAGAGGATGTTAGGCCTCACGGGCATCCCTACACTAGGCAACACCAGAGAAGTACAACGGCCTCTGATACAACCACATCAGCATCAGCTGAGGGAAGAACCTCTCCGACGTAGCCACGAAACGGGTCAATAGCCAGTTCCACTTCGAACCCGGAGTCGCAACATCAAGCATCAACTCGGGCTGGTAGCGGACTATGCTCGCCAGGATGAACATGGCAAGGAAGTAGTAGGCCGGCCTCGGGAAGACGAGGGTGGAGTCTGTCTCCCGTATGACGTGCCAGAGCGGATCAACACGGTGGATTAGATCGGTCTCAAGGTGCCCGCCGCAGAACTCAGCGATGTCGCTCTCATCGCTCGATGACGTGAGAGCAGTTACTCTGAGAGCATGCTGATCGGGGTCGAAGGCACAGGCGTCCTTCAGGGAAGGACACTCCAAGTGCCAGCGTTCCTCGAAGTCCTCCGTCTTCCCATAGATGGAGTGGAAGCGAAGGAACACGGGTCCGTGCATGTAGGCATCCACACTGACGGGCACAACATGAGCGGCTTCCCCAACTACATCAACGTAGTCAGTCCACATCTCCACCGACCGCGAGAGCGCGTCCTTGAGTGTTACGATGGTACCTCTACTCCAGTCGGTCGATAGAGCACTCAGGTAGTCACCGAATGTCCCCTTCGTCAACTTCGCTCCGCAAGAGAGGACATCCGCCCGCTTCACGAATGTGAGTCCGTGAGCTCGAGTTGCGAGCTGCCCCGTACGCAAGGCCAGGAACGAACGCAATAGACTCAGGAAGGAGTAGTACAACGGCAGCGGTGCCGTCAGCAGGCTTCCCCCTGCTGCTGCTCGCCGGAACTCGAGCGACTGCCTAGTCCTTACTGCAGCGTAGTCCACGACCCCCTGACGCTGCTCGATGGGAGTGGACGGGTTCATGCGCGGAGCGACGAAATCACTCGCTCCGAAGCGTGCCACGTGAGACCACACTTCCTCCATAGGATCTTCGCAAACGAACCATGTGCCCCTCTGGAAGGATCCTATGTAGTGCAGCTGCATCGGTGGTCCAGTGGGGGGACCGGTCGTCGTCTTTGGCATGTCTCTCCTTGCCCGTGAGGCCTAACGGACCGCGTATCAGCCGCGAGCGTTAAGGCTGGCGCCGCGGGTGCCAGCGGCGAAGCCGCGCCTGCAGCCGCCGTGACAGCCAAGCTCGTCGGCTGCATACGCTAGTTAGGCGTCATGTCCGTCGCCGCCGCCGCGCTCTGACCCAGAGCTCATGCGAGCCCAGCCCTTGGAGATCCTCGACGTCGAGCGTGGCGTCTGTGCAGGCGGTCCTAAGCTGACGCTGCGTCAAGCGCGACCCCCGGTACGCTGGGTGATCCAGCTCACTGGGGCCAGCGACACCGGGCCCCGCCATACTCCGCTCTCCAAGCTGCGCTGGGGCGGGTAGATGGAGGGCCCTTACCAGCGCGCGAAGCCGCGAGCGCAGCCGAACCAGCGACCGGAGGCTCGGGCGAGCGTTGTCTACCTGGAAGTACGCGTACCCCCCGTCCGTCAGAACACGTCCCATCTCGCGGATGTACTGCTGTGTGAGGGCAGCGCCCGGGACGTGCTGCAGGGTTATGTACGAGAACACGAAATCGAAAGTCTCGTCTGCGAAGCATGCCAGGTCGGTCCCGTTGCCAACCTCGAACCGGACATTCGCACAGTCCTTGAGACTCTCCCGCGCGAGCCGGATCATCTCATCTGATACATCTAATCCGTACACGAGGTGGAAGCGCTCAGCAAGAGTCCGAGTCATTCGACCCATCCCGCAGCCCAGATCCAACACCACTTCCTCCCCAGTGAACGAGATGCCCGAGGCCGTCAAGTAGCGTTCGGTGAGGATGCGACCCCACTTCCAGAACTCCTCGGGGTCCTGCTGGTCGTAGGGACGATACGTTGAGATGTAGTACATGGCGTTCTCACGGGACTTCCTGTCCCAGAAGTCCTTGATCATCGCCCCCGTCTTCCTGTCTTTCCCCACCAAGCGCATGGTTACCTTACCCCCGATACAGCGCGGCCCCACCCACGTCGCAGTCCTCACAAACGCTCTCGGTCCCCATTCCGCGAACGGACGCCATGCTTCATGGCCGCTCACCACCGATGTCGCGCCACTGAACCTCCTTGACGCCCCACCAAGGGCATGACGCCTAACGGACCGCGTAT
>JAUWLR010000173.1 GCA_030613615.1 Candidatus Eiseniibacteriota bacterium | reverse complement strand
TCCGGCAGCGACAGAATGGCCCCGTGGATGCGCGGGTGCAGCGTCTTGACGCGACCGTCTAGGATCTCCGGTGCCCCCGTGAGGTCCGAGACCTCTCGGCACGGGATCTCGGCGGCGCGCAGGATCCGCGCGGTGCCGCCCGTTGAGACTATGTCCACACCCATCTCGAAGAGCGCCCTGGCAAACTCGACGACGCCCGTCTTGTCCGACACGCTGATCAGTGCTCGCTGCATGCTCATCCCGATTCTCTCCCCCCGGCGCCGGTGACGCCGGCCTCCATGACACACTCGTGCGGGTAGCTTCCATCGAAGCAGGCCACGCAGTAGTTCTTCCTGGGCGGCGGCGCTGACGCCAGCAGCCCGTCGAAGGACAGGTAGCCCAGCGAGTCGACGCCGATGAACTTCGCGATCTCCGGTACCTCTTTGACCGACGCGATGAGCTCCCCTCGCGTCGGAGTGTCTATGCCGTAGAAGCATGGGAACCTGATGGGCGGCGACGCGACGCGAAGGTGTATCTCCTCTGCGCCCGCGTCCCTGATCATCCGCATCAGTTTCTGGCTGGTCGTGCCGCGGACGATGGAGTCGTCGACGACCACGACACTCCTCCCCGCCAGCGTGTCCGCGACGGGGTTGTACTTGATCCGCACGTTCAGGTCGCGCAGCGACTGCTTCGGGTGGATGAACGTCCGTCCGATGTAGTGGTTCCTGATGAGCCCGATCTCGAGCGGGATGCCCGACGCCTCGCTGTAGCCCATCGCTGCTGAGTTGCTCGAGTCCGGCACGGAGATGACGATGTCGGCGTCCGCGGGGTGCTCGCGCGCGAGGTTCCGACCGAGATTGCGCCTGACGTGGTCGACCGACACACCGCCGATGAACGAGTCCGGCCTCGAGAAGTAGATGTACTCGAAGATACAGAAGCTCCGAGGGCCCCCGGCGGCATCGAGCCGGTGGAACTCCGGTCCCGAGCCGTTCAGCACTACTATCTCGCCCGGCGCGACGTCCCTCTCGAGGTCCGCGTCCACGATGTCGAGCGCGCAGCTCTCTGACGCCACGGCCCATCCCCCGCTCTTGACCTTGCCGAAGCACAGGGGGCGGTACCCGCGCGGGTCCCTGACGGCCACGAGCCGCCCGTCTATCATCATCACGAGTGAGTAAGCGCCCTCGATGCCGGCCAGTGCTTCGTTCAGTATCGCCGGTATCTCATCGACCGTGCCCGCGGGCCTCCTGGCATACGCGCGCGCGACCAGGTGGAGGATGGTCTCGGTGTCGGTCGTCGTCCTGAAGATGGCCCCCTGCGCTTCCAGCCTCCCACGCACTCTCTCGGAGTCGACGAGGGTGCCGTTGTGCGCCGCACCCAGCGTTCCTCCCCGGAAGCGCACGACTATCGGCTGCGCGTTGGCGAGCTTGCTCTGCCCCGTGGTCGAGTACCGGACGTGCCCGATGGCGACGTGTCCGGGCAGCTTCTCGAAGACCGCCTCGTCGCTGAAGACGCGGTTGACGAGTCCCATCTCCTTGTGTTGATACGCCGTCTCACCGTCCCACGTGACGATGCCCGCGCTCTCCTGCCCGCGATGCTGAAGCGCGTAGAGGCCGAGGTACGTCAGCCTCGCCGCGTCCCGGTTTCCGGCGATTCCGAATACGCCGCATTCTTCGTGGAGCACAGCTGTCACCCCTTAGGCCCCTGGGCCGGCTCGGCTACGAAGAAACTCGCTCGAGCACCTCGGTGTAGGCCTCAATGAACCCGCCCATGTCCTGGCGGAAGCGATCCTTGTCCATGATCTCGCCCGTCTTCGCGTCGTGGAACCGGCACGTGTCCGGGGAGATCTCGTCTCCCAGCACGAGTTCGTCACCCTTGAGTCCGAACTCCAGCTTGTAGTCGAGGAGCACCATATCTCGCTGCTCGAGGAAGCCCCTCATGACCGAGTTGATCGTGAGGGCGTCGCTCCTCATCTGATCGACTTGGCTCTGAGTCGCGAGACCCATTATCCTGATGTGGTCCTCGGTGATGATGGGGTCGTGCAGGTCGTCGTCCTTGAGGTAGAACTCGACGATCGGCGGGTCGAAGCGCTTCAGGGCCTCGATCCCGAGCCGTCTGCAGATCGAGCCCGCGGCGACGTTGCGCACGACGACCTCGACCCGGAGCATCTCGAGCCGCTCGACGACCATCTCGTTGTCGGAGATCTTCTCGATGAAATGCGTCCGGATGCCCTCGTCCTTCAGCAGGCCGAACAGATGTGACGAGATCCTGTTGTTCAGGACGCCCTTGCCCGCGATGACCTCGTGCTTCGTGCCGTCGAATGCCGTCGCGTCGTTCTTGAACTCCTGGACCATGTAATCGGGCGAGTCCGTCTCCCACAAGATCTTCGCCTTGCCCTCGTAGAGCGCCTTCGTCTTCTTCATGCGACGTTCTCCTTCACTGGCTCCCGGGTCTTCTCCTCAGCTATGCACAACCTCTCGAACACCGTGTCAGCGTGCGCCATGTGTCTGTCGAGGCTGAACGCATCCTCGACACCCTGCTCTCCCAGTATCTCCAGCACCGTCGCGTCGCGCGACAGTGTCTCCCTGAACGACTCGCCCGTCCTTCTCGCCTCCATCGCCGCGGCCTGGACGCGGTCGTAGGCCTCGTCTCTCGAGAGCCCGCTCTCGACCAGACGCGTCAGGACAGTCCCCGAGAACGCGAGGCCCCGCGAGGACTTCAGATTCTCGAGCATTCTCTCCGGCCGGATGTCCAGCGCCCTGACAATCCGATCGAACTTGACCGTCATGTAGTGCGCGATGATCGAGCTGTCCGGCAGGATGACGCGCTCGACCGACGAGTGCGAGATGTCCCGCTCGTGCCAGAGCTCGACGTTCTCCATCCCCGCCAGCGCGTTTCCGCGCAGGAGCCTAGGCAGCCCGCACAGCTGCTCGCACTTGATGGGGTTCTTCTTGTGCGGCATGGCCGAGCTGCCCTTCTGCTTCTTCCCGAAACCCTCGAGTATCTCGCCGGTCTCCGTCCGCGCGAGCAGACGGATCTCGAGCGCCTGCCGGCCGATGACGCTTCCGAGAAGCGCCAGCGCCGAGAGATAGCGCGCGTGCCGGTCGCGCGAGACGACCTGGTTCGAGATGTCCGCCGCGCGGATCCCCAGCGCCTCGCACACCATCTCCTCCACGCGCGGGTCGAGATTGGCGTAGGTTCCGACCGCGCCCGAGAGCTTCCCGACCGCCGCTCCGCCCACCGCGAGCGCCACGGCGTCGCCGGCTCGCGAGAGCTCATCCCACCAGTAGGCGAACTTGACCCCGAGCGACATCGGTTCCGCGTGCACGCCGTGTGTTCTCCCGATGACGGGAGTGTCTCGATGCTCGAGCGCCAGCTTCCTCACGGCGTCGGTCAGGTCGTCCAGCGCCTGCAGGATGAGGTGTCCCGACCTCGAGATCTGCACGGCGGTGGTCGTGTCCAGAATGTCCGATGAGGTCATCCCGAGATGGATGTAACGCGCGTCGTCCCCGACAGTCTCCCCCACCGCCTTGAGGAAGGCGATGACGTCGTGGTGCGTCTCGCGCTCGAGCTCCTGCATGCGCTCGATGTCGAGCGACGCTTTCTCTTCGATGCGCGCCGCGGCGTCCTTCGGTACCTTGCCGAGTTCGGCCCAGGCCTTGACCGCCTCGACCTCGATCTCGACCCAGAGCGCGAGCTTGTTCTCCTCGTCCCAGATCGCGGCCATCTCGGGCAGCGAGTATCTTTCTATCATGTCCACTCCGCAAGTTGGTGCGACCGGGGCCGCGCCGTCCGTTCCGCTACTCCCATTCTATCGTCGAGGGCGGCTTCGAGCTGATGTCGTAGCACACCCGGTTCACTCCTCTGACCTCGTTGATTATCCGCGCCGATATCCGCTCGAGCACCTCGTGCGGCATCTGGAACCAGTGCGCGGTCATGCCGTCGAGCGAGTCTACAGCTCTCACGACCACCACGTTCTCGTAGGTCCGCTCGTCGCCCATGACGCCGACGGTATTGATGGGCAGAAGCACGGCGAACGCCTGCCAGATGTCGTCGTAGAGCCCGGCGTTCCTCATCTCCTCGATGGCGATGGCGTCCGCCTCCTGGAGGATGGCCACACGCTCGCGCGTGACCTCGCCCAGTATCCGGACCGCGAGGCCCGGTCCCGGGAACGGGTGGCGTCCCAGGATGTCGGGGTCGATGCCGAGCTCGGCCCCCACCTTTCGGACCTCGTCCTTGAAGAGCGTCTTCAGGGGCTCGATGAGCTCCAGGTCCATGTGCTCGGGCAGGCCGCCCACGTTGTGATGGCTCTTGATGGTCGCCGAGGGACCCTTGACGGAGAGGCTCTCGATTACTTCCGGGTACATTGTGCCTTGCTCGAGGAACCTGATATTCCCCAGCTTCTTCGCTTCCTCCTCGAACACGCGGATGAACTCGGTCCCGATGATCTTGCGTTTCTTCTCCGGGTCCTCGACGCCCGCGAGCTTGGCGAGGAAACGGTCCCGCGCATCGATGATGTCGATACTCAGTCCGAGCCTGGGCCTCAGGCG
>JAUWLR010000018.1 GCA_030613615.1 Candidatus Eiseniibacteriota bacterium | reverse complement strand
TCGTGAAGGTCTTGCCGGAGCCGGTCACGCCCAGAAGGGTCTGGAAGCGGTCGCCCTGCTCGACGCCCCTCGTGAGTTCGTCTATGGCTCTCGCCTGGTCGCCCTGCGGCTCGAAGCCCGCGGTCAGGCGAAAGGAACTCTGCATTGGCACCTCGTCTGCCTGCGACCGGCCGGCCTCCGGACACGCGCCCTGGGAACGCTAGTCCGACATCCCGTTCTCGTCGACGACCAGTCCCTCGACCAGTCGCGGACCGGACCCGGCGGTGCCCAGTAGTTTCCCGCCCAGGTAGAGCTCAAGATTCTCTCCGGTCCCGACGTCAAGCTCGAAGAACTCGTCCGCCTCCCACTGGCGCTGGTCGCCCCTCGCGAGCGTCAGGTCGGCCTCGGGCTCGCCGTCGACAGAGACTCTCAACCACGTGCGGTTCTTGGCGACGACCAGGAGCTCCAGCTTGTGCCACTCTATCATGGTGTCGTCTACAACTGCCTCCCGAACGGGCTCGACGACGACCGCGGAGGTGTCGGTGCCGGTGCTGTTCTCGGTCTCGGGCTCAGACGTGCCGCCGCGCTGTGCCGCCGCGTACCAGCAGATCACCGCGACGACAACGGCCACCGCCGCGGCGACCCACACCCACCGTCTCCCCATCCGCTGCTTCTCCTCGTGCAGTTCGAGCTCGACGGCGTCCCACTCGTCCAGTTCCTCGTGTTCCAGCTGCTGCGTGAACCTGAGATACTTGTCGACGATCCCGTCCTCGTCCATTCCGAGGAACCGCGCATAGGTCCGCAGGTGACCTTTGACATAGACCGGCGCCGGCAGGACGCTGAAGTGGTCTGCCTCCAGCGCCTCCAGAATGAGCCTGCTCAGCTTCGTGGCCTTGGCCACATCGTCTATCGCCTTGCCCTGCGCTTCTCGTTCGTGCTTCAGGAGTTCCCCGACGGACTCCATCAGTGCCTCCGGGATGCGAGTCGTTGTACCAGGCAGCTAGTACTCGTACCTCACAGTGTAGCTGACAACGGTCTCCCCGTCACGCTCGACCGGCACGGAAGCCTCGATTTTGTAGGCTTCCTTCTTCGTGAAATCGTGCGTGGAGTGCGTGATCTTCCAGAACCCACGGGGGTGGTCCACAAGCCTGATGACCACGTCCTCGTCCTTGTGGTTCCGGAGAGAGACCTCGTAGTCCTCTTCGCGGATCCTGTCGGTTATGCGCCTCGAATCGAGCGTTTTGCGCTCGGCCGCGACGTCGAAGGCGTTGCCCATGTACAGGCTCAGCTCCTCGTTCTTCGCCGTGTGGTCGATCCGGTCCTCGCCGATGAACTGGAGCGCACCGACGGAGTCGGCCTTGTACATCCGCACCTTCCCAGCCGGAAGCGGCATGCCAAGCCCGGCCTCCTCGGAGTTCTCGAACTCGAGCAGCACGCGGACGTCGCCGCTCTTGTGGTGGTCGAACTCCAGCACCTTCTCGACGCCGACGTCGGTGCTCGGGAAGAAGGTCAGCTGCTTGATCTCCTTGTCGGCCACGGTGGCCGGCGTGGACAGCTTGTAGAGGTGGTACTCGAAGAGAGATTCCTCCTGGAAGGACGGCGGCGCGGCGCCCTTCGCAAGCATCACCTCATCCGTTTGTGCGTACATGTCACCTCTGCCCCACTCCTGAGCCCGGTGGACGTCCCCCGCCACGAGGTCCAGCTGTGCGTCCTCGTACGTCGCGCCCGAGCGGTTGTCTATCGATACCCAGGCGGCAAGGTCTATGTTCGTATCCGCGGCGTCGATGACGCCGACGTACTCGGCGTGCCAGTTGATGCTGGAGGTCATGTACGTGACCTCGACCAGTCTGTCGCCGCCTTTCTCCGCACCGAGTTTCCAGACAAGCGTGGGCTTCGAGATCAGTCCCGACGGCAGCCTGGGGAATCTGATGTAGGACACCTTCTCACGGTTCAACGTGATGACGGGCCCCGTTCCCCGTCCCTGGTCCAGCACGATGGACGAGCTGTCGAAACTGACCAGCCTGCCCGTGAACAGGTCGGCGTCCTCCCCTATCACGTCGATCTCCGTCTCGAGGTACTTCTCGAGGATCTTGGAGGAACTCGCGAGGTCGAACCGGTAGTTCTGCTCCCAGACGCCGGCCGGGTCCCCGGTGAGCACCTTGAAGTGCACGCTGGTCGGGTCGATCCTCGCCGCGACGTCGTCGAACCTGAGTTCGTTGACACCGGACTTTATGTCCATCTCTCGTACGTCTTTCACCAGAGCAAGGTCCCTGTTGTAGACGGTGATGGAAACGCCCGGCTCACCGGCGGCCTGCGAGACCGCGGCGGTGACCGCTAACAGCACGACTACTGAGATGATCTGACATCGTTTCACAGCGATGCCTCCTTTCAACGAATCCCTGTTCAGTGTCCCGTCACGACGAACGCGAGCGACACGGCGCCCACGACCCAGCAGTAGTACGCGAAGTTTGACAGTTTCCCTGCCGCCACGGCCCTCAGGAGCAGGGCGATCGCGGGCAACGCCGACAGGAAGGCGGCCAGTGTCCCCAGCGCCAGCGCCAGGCCCGAGGACGCACCGGCGGTAAGAGCGTCTCCCAGACTCGCTGCAGCGGCGCCGAATATGACGGGGACCGAGAGCAGGAAGGCGAATTCGGCCGCGGCCCTGCGCTCCAGCCCCACGGCGAGCCCGGCGGTTATCGTCGACCCGGAGCGCGAGATACCCGGCAGAATCGCGAGCGCCTGCGCCGCGCCGATGACCAGAGCATCCAGCCAGGTCCCGCGTACCTTCGTGCCCGGAAAGAGCTTGCCCGAGAACCACAGTATGAAACCTGTGACCATCAGGAGAACAGAGACGAGCGCGGGGCTCGTGAATGCCTGCTCGATGCGGGGAGCGAGGAAGTAGCCGACCGCCGCGGCCGGAACGGTCGCCAGGAGGAGGTGCAGCGCAAGTCGCACCTCGGCCGCGTCGTACTGCAACCGCACCAGGCAGCGCACCAGAGCCACGAGAATGCTCGCGATGCGTCTCCGGAAGAAGAGGACGACGGCCATCGCCGTCCCGAAGTGAACGAACACCTCAAAGGTAACTCCGGGACTCTCTATGGAGAAGAAGTGCTCCGCCAGGGCCAGGTGGCCCGAACTCGACACCGGCAGAAACTCGGTCAGTCCCTGCAGCAACCCCAGGGAAATCCCCTCGAGAACTGTCATGCTTCAGAGCACCCCCGCACTGTCATGCTTCAGCGCACCCCCACTATGAAGGCCAGAAGACCCAGCGCCATCACTGCCTTCAGGGTGTTGGACGGCCTCCGCAGGCCCGTATTCGCGGAGTCCGTTCCCATCGACACAAGCAGCCGGATCAGCACGACGTCGATGACGACGACAACGGCGGCGTAACCCCAACCGTAGACCCGGAACGCGAACGGCAGCGCCGCCAGCGCCATCAGGACGATCAGGACGCCGCGCGTGACCGCGAAAGCGGCCGATGCGCCGCGCCGCACGGCGAAGGTGCGCACTCCCGCCGCCTCGTCACCGGCTATGTCCTCCACATCCTTCACGATCTCGCGCGCGAGGTGGACGAAGAACGCCAGCGCGCATGGAATGGCAGCCAGCAGATACTTCCCCTGCGAGAACCCGCCCATGAGAAACGGCGTGGACGCCACCAGCGCCACGGCGACGTTGCCCGCGAGCGGTAGACCCTTGAGAAAGCGCGAATAGACCGCGGTCAGAACCAGCCATGTGAGCGCAAGCGTGACGGCGCTCGGACCTATCACCGCGGCCAGCCCCACCGAGACGAGACCACTCACGCACGCAGCGGTCGTGGCCGCCCCCCGCGACAGACGTCCGGACGGGATCGGTCTGCCTGGACGGTTGATTCGATCGGACACCAGGTCCAGCCGGTCGTTCAGAGCGTTTGCGGCGCCCGCCGCGGCGAACGCAGACACCGCGCCCACGAATGCCGGCCACCAGAACGTCGGTGAGCGCGAGACGAACGCGCCCACGAGGACGGCGGCAGCGGCCAAGAGCCCGTTGATCGGACGGAGGAGTTCGATGAGCGCAATGGCCCTAGATCCGGAACTCAACACCCACCCAGAACTCCCACCCGTCGTCGTCCTTGCCAAGGATGTTCCCCACGTTTGCGGCCGACTCGAATGCCACTCCCAGACCGGCCGCGACCCTCTCCAGACTCTGGTATCCGAGTTCGACACTCACCCTGTCGGTGGTCTCGACCACGCCCGACGGGAACGTGGGCTCGGGGTCATCGCCGGGCTCGAACGGGTCGCTGATCCGACCGCAGCCTTTCCTCGCGTGCTCGTAGGTGGTCCCGACGGACCACTTCACTGCCGGATGGAACACGAACTCGGCCCGGAACCTGTCCGCATCCGGCCCGAGCTCGAACCCTATCGGCAGCCCGTCCTGCGCGAACCGGTGCTCGGTGTGCGTATGAGTGTACGTCCAGTTCCGGACGTTCGTATACTCCGCGGTCAGCTCGGCATCGAAGCCGCGGACCGCACCGTACCACGCTCCGCCGAGCGTCAGGCCGTACTTGTCCGGGCTGTCGGTCCACCTCTCGTACTGGAGATCGTCGACGACGAACTCCCCGTACGCCGTGAGGCCCGGGCGAACGTGATACACACCGTCCAGCAGCCAGAGCACGTTGTCGTTGGAGCGCTCGTTGTGCTGGGCTAGGTAGTAGGGCATGAGCGGGTTGAGGTAGACCGGATCCGGCAGGACCGAACTGTATACGACCGCCTCACCCAGCCCGACGCTCCCCCACTTGCCCCGCACGACCATCCGGTGGCCCGCAAGGAACAGGCTCTCCGCGTCACCGAGGTCCGTCTCCGTACCCAGCTCCTCGTACTCGAGGAACGCGTGCATCGCCTCGAATGAAAGCGCCCCCACCTCGTATCTCGCAGTGAGCTGGTCGAACGTGAGCGCCGTGCCCGACAGCATAAGGCGCCCCCACCTGGAGCGGCCCCACGCGGTGCCGCGCCGCCCCAACACGATCGAGTAGCTCGGGCGCTCGAGCTTCACGTAGGCCCTCTCGGACGATGCAGACACCCCGCGCCAGGTCCTCACCCTGCTGGAGAGCTGGACCTGCCGCGCCCCGTCCTGCCCGCCCAGGAGCAGCTGGGTGTCGGCGTAGAACCCGATGAAGCCTTCCACTCCACCCCAGATCTCGTAGCCTATGGCGGACGCGACATCGAGCTGCGCCTCGTCGTCTACGTCGCCCCAGACGTCCCTGCCGGCCCCGACGCCGACGTCCCTGAGCAGGGTGATCCCGCCCGGTGCGCTGCCGGGCCACAGGTTGAGCTCCACCGCCCCCGCACCGTGGCGCATCTGCGTGAACACCTTGATGCCCAGACCCAACGAGGCCGAAGCCGTGCCCGTGCTGAAGGCGGGCGAATCAACCTCACCGCGGACGAATTCGGCTACGAGCCTGGAGAGGAACCACACCTCTCTCGCGCTGAGGAAGCCGGGCGGGGGAGCATCAGAGCTCTGGGCGGCGGACACCGCGGCCGCCACGTCCGATCGCGACACCGGTCGTGTGGAAAGGTCGATGTCGATGACGCCTCTGGCCTGGAGTCTCTCCAGCAGCGGGTATGACCAGTGGTTCAGCGGCACGTCAGCGGGCGGTCTCGCTATGCGTTGCGCCGCGATTGACGGCGCCCCGGCGACCGGCTCTCTCGCCGGTGACTCGGAGGCTGCCGACTCCGCGGCCGCTGCTGGAGCCTCAAGAAGGAGACAGCACGCGAGAAGAACCGGAAGGACGAAGCGACCGAAAGACATGAGAGGGCATGCTCCTTCCCTGCCGGCGTCAGGATCGAGCGTGGAGCTTGTCGGCCCGCCTGTAGGAGTCAACCGCATCGACGCTCCTTCCCAGGCGGTCCATCACGATCCCAAGCTGATAGTGGATCTTCGGATCATCGGGGGAGGCAGCGGTGGCCTTGCGGAGGAACCGCTCAGCGTCGTCCAGACGGTCGAGCGACGAGAGCACGAAGCCCATCTGGTAGCAGGCGTCGCCCGTCTCTCCCTCGAGGGCGATAACCCGCTGGAACTGCACCAGGGCCTTGGCGAACATGCCCTTCCCCGAGTAGACCAGGCCGAGTCTGTAGTGGGCCGCGGGGTTGTCCGCGGCGTACTTCACAGCCAGCTCAAGCTCGACCGCGGCCTCGTCGCCTTCGTCGCATCCGAGAAGGGCGGTGCCCAGATTGAAGTGGGCCTCCGCGCTCTTCGGATCGATCGCGCTCGCGGACCTGAACTCCTCGATGGCCTCGGGCAGCATCCCCTTCTCGCCGTAGATGGCGCCGAGATTCAGGTGGCGCTCCGCGTTGTCCGGGTCGATCTCGATGGCCCGCTTGAACTCCAGGATGGCTGCATCCGTCTTGCCGAGCCGGTCGAGTGTGTAGCCCAGGTTGGTGTGAGCCTTCGAGCATCCGTAGTCGACCTCGATGGCTCTCTCGTAGCTCTTGGCCGCCTCCTCGAACTCCTGCTTGCGAGCAAAGGTCACGCCGAGGCGGTAGTGGGGTTCAGGATCGTCAGGAGAGAGTTCGATGGCCGCGCAGTGCTGCCCGACCGCATCCTCGAACCGCCCCATGAGATCGTACGTGCGGCCCAGGTTGTAGCGGGCGGTCGCGCTTCCGGGGGCGGTTCTCGCGGCGCGCTCGAACTCGGTGGCCGCCGATTCCAGAAGCCCCAACCGGCGGTAGCACGTGCCGCAGTCGATCATCGCTTTGGCATCGCGCGGTCGCTTGGCCAGGAGCTGCTGGAGCACCACGACGGCATCAGCGGAGCGACCGGACTTCATATAGACGGACGCGAGCTCGGACAGCGCGTCGACGTCGTCCGGCGCCGCCCTCAGTCTCTTCCTGAAATCCAGCAGTTCCCTGTAAGTCTGGCTCCGCTTCACCTGCACCCTCCGCCGCGGCTTCTCAGATCTTGCCGCGCTTCGCGAGCACGTCCTTGATCGTATCCTTGAGCTCCGTGAGGTCCGCGGACTTCACCACGTACGCGTCGGCCATCCACGACGCGAAGTCCTGTTTGTATGTCGAATACGCCGAGTTGAGGATGACGGGAAGATCCCTCCTCGTCTCCATGATACTGCGCAGGCAGTCGATGCCGTCCATCCCCTCGCGCCTGATATCGAGCACGACCAGGTCCGGCTCGGACCGCTCAAGCACCTCGAGCGCTTCTTCGGCGCTCTCGGCCGTAGTTACCTCGTAGCCGTCACGCGTGAGTTCGGTTTCGTAGAGCCTCCTGATGTTCTTCTCGTCATCGACGACCAGCAGTTTCGTCATTCGGAACCTCCGGTGAATCGCCATAGAGCACCCGATGCTCGACCTCGGGTGCGCTTCTCACTATAGGGATTGAGATGCGCACGGGCGTCCCCTCACCGGGAGCGCTGTCCACGCTGATGTTGCCGCCGTGGTTCTCTACGATCCGCAGGGTCACGGGCATCCCGAGCCCCGACCCCGCCTTTCTGGTCGTGAAGAAGGGCACAAAGAGCTTGTCCATGATCTCCTTGGAAATGCCCGGGCCGTTGTCGCGGACCGTAACGACTATCATCTGTCCGGACTGCTCCGTCGATATCTCGATCCTCCCGCCGTCCGGCATCGACTGGATCGCGTTGCTGATGACGTTGAGGAACGCCTGCTTGAGCTGATTGGTGTCCCCCATCGTCACCGGCAACCCGTCCGCGAGGTCGCCGATAAGCCGCACCCGCGACGAGAGCATCCCGTGTGAGAGCAGCTTCCAGACATCCTTGAGTATCCGGTTGACCTCGACAGGAGCGAGCACCGGCTGGAGATGCCTCTCGAGCGTCAGCTGCTCGCGCAGGATCTGCTCGAGTCTCGTGACCTCCTCGAGAATGATGCTGGTGAACTCCCTGCGGGGATCGTCGGCATCCAGGCCCTCGTGCAGCTGCCTCGCAAACCCGCCCACTGCAATCAGCGGGTTCCGGATCTCGTGCGCGACGTTGGCCGCCATGTGACCGATGCCGGTCATCTGTTCCACCTCGCGAAGCTGACTCTGGAGCTTGAGGCGGTCGGTGACATCCTTGATGTACTGGATAGCCTGGACGGTCCTGCCGTCCTCGTCCTTGACCGGAAACGTGTAGACGTCGACACCCGTGCGATGGTACCCGGACCGGTGTTCGATCTTGGAAACGAGAACAGGTTTGCCGGTCGCGAAGGTCTCGTGAGCGGGACAGCTCTCGCAGGCCCTATCACCCCTGCAGTAGATCTCGTAGCACGGCTTCCCCACCAACTCCTGAGGCGTACTGCCCAGGAAGGCGGCTTCGGCCTTGTTGACGGCCATGACGGTGAAGTCTCTGTCCACGATTATGAGCCCGTCGGTGATGCCGTCGAATATGGCCCGAAGCTGCTGTTTGCTCTTGGCGATCTCGCGGCGCTTCTGCGCGGCCAGTATCCGTTGGGCCCTGCCGAACAGCCAGCCGATCGCGATGCCCACCAGGAGCGCCGCCGCGACCCCGGCGAGGGGCATCGCCAGCACCCACGGAACACCACGAGCAGCGGTAACCCCGATGGCAAGCATGCTCGAACACCCCGAGTTGTCAGCCCGAAAGGCTGGGTCGCCGGGCAAGGCGGAGAAAGCCCACAGAGCGGCCTCAATCGCCGTCATGTTATTGCCAGCGTAGGCGTGTGTCAAGGTCAATTGGCGCGGTTCAGGGCAGTTGCGGCCCCGGGGAACCAGCTTGACAACCAGCGGCGCGGCGTGCTATCCCATCTGTCACTCCAAACAGAGGGAGACGGAAGCGCCCACGCTCGTGGAGAGCGCGTCGTTCTCCACAACCGGTCCGCCACAGGGCCAGGAGGCAGCCGTGAGTCTGGATGCAACACTGCCGTTCACGAGTATCACCTTGATGCAGCTTCTGACCGCCGTGGTCGCACTGGTCGTCGGGATCATCGCCGCCCGGATCGTCCTGGGGTTCTTCAGGCGGTCCATGCGCAAGACGAAGCTCTCGGACATCCTGGTCGAGTTCCTGTCCCGGTTCCTGAGCGCGCTCCTCTACGTGCTCGTCATCCTTCTCGTGCTGACTACGCTCGGTGTCACTGTTGGCTCCATACTTGTGAGCCTCGCCGCCATGGCAGGCCTCATTATGGGCTTCGGTATGTCCGACACGGTCAACAACATCGCGTCCGGGACGTGGATCGCCGCCCTCAGGCCGATCGATATCGGCGAGGTCGTCACGATCAACGGGAAGACCGGCAAAGTGAGAGCCATCGGCATCATGGCGACGGAACTCCTGACGGGCGACAACGTGTTCATAACCATCCCGAACTCGCAGGTGTGGGGCGCCGCGATCGAGAACGCCACGCGCATGCCCACGAGGCGCGCCGACGTCGCCGTCGGCATCAGCTACGGAAGCAGCGTGGACAAGGCGGTCCAGGTGGCGATGGCCATCATGAAGGCGCACCCGCTCGTCCTGGACGACCCCGAGCCGGCGGTCGTCATAACAGAGCTGGCCGACTCGTCGGTCAACCTGGCGCTCAGGCCGTGGACGAACACGGAGAACTACTGGGCGGTCAAGGGCGATATCTCGAAGTCCGTGCTCGTGGGGTTGCCGGAAGCGGGCATCGAGATCCCGTTCCCGCAGCTGGACGTGCATCTCAGCAAAGAGTAGAAGACTCTGATGCCCCGCAGGATGGCAGATGCGCCGCACCGTCGCAGGGACGCGGGCGGTGCGTCTGTCCTTCTGGGATCTGGCAGAACACACAAGGAGAACGCACATGAAACTCTGGCTTGTCCTGATAATGGCCTCAGCGGCGCTTGTGACGGCCTCCCCCGCCCCCGCCGACGAGGCCGCTCCGGCGGACGGGACGGATGAGGCGGCTGTTCCGGACGGATGGCAGGTGTCTTCCGACATCAACCTGACACTCACGCAGAACGCCTACACCGACAACTGGGACGGCGACGAGACGGGCTCTCTCTCCTGGGCGTTCAACTCGAACACGCTCGCCGAGAACCAGCTGACGGACGTTGTCAACAACAGGAACACGCTCAAGCTGTCCTTCGGCCAGACGCACAAACAGGATGAGGACTCGAAGAAGTGGGACAGACCCTCCAAGAACACGGATCTCATCGACTTCGGGAGCGTCTTCCGGTTCGCCTACGGGTGGCCCGTCGACCCGTTCGCATCGGGGCGCGTGGAGTCCAGGTTCCTCGACACGAGCGACCCGGAGAAGACCCACACGCTGAACCCGACCACATTCACGGAGAGCGTCGGCATCGCGCGCGTCTTCATCAAGGAGGAGAAGCGCGACTGGACGACGCGGCTGGGCGGGGCCGTACGTCAGCACCTCAATCGGAACGCGCTGCCCGAGGGCGAAACGACGCGGGAGGACATCTTCACCAACGACGCGGGCGTCGAGTTCATCAGTACGTTCAGGACTCCCCTCGCCGACGGCGCCATAACGCTGACGAGCGACCTGACGGTCTACCAGGCATTCTACTGCTCCGAGTCGGACGCGCTCGAGGGGTCGCCGAACGCTGACGACTGGAAGTCGATAGACATCAACTGGGAGAACACGTTCTCCGCAGGGATCACCAAGCACATCGTCGTCAATCTCTACGTTCAGGTGCTGTACGACAAGGAAATCGACCCGGACGTGAGGCTCAAAGAAACGCTCTCGTTAGGGTTCACGTTCAAACTGCTCTAAGAAGCCGTACGTGCGCTTTAGAAGTGCCGGCTCGGCCCGATGCTTGCATCTGCTCTATTCGTACCGGTGGGTTGTTGCGAACTTGACACAGTGGTTCAGGAGCCGTATATTCTCGAGTCATCTTATGAGTAACCACACGCAGACAGAAGCCACACTGGCCGATATGCTGTCGGGCCATTTCGGTCGCCTTCCGCGAACCGTGCGTTTCTATGTATGGCTCTCAGCGGTCGTCGTAACGCTCGTCGTGGCCTCCGGGTTGGCGGTCAGCCGTGTCGCGGTGTCAAGCAACGTGGAGTTGAACTCCCGCGCCCCGATGTTCACGCAGCTCTCGCCCTGGGGGCGCGTGCTCGGCGGGACGAGCAGCGATTACCTCAAGTCCAGTTTCGATATCATAGGTCTCGTGACTCCCGTCCCGGAGGGCACCCCGAGCTACGAGTACGTCGCGGAGCCGGGGCAGGATCTCGAGTCGATCGCGATGGAGTACGGCATCGACATGGACCTGCTGGCCAGCGCGAACAGCGCGAGCTATGCGCGTGTGCCCAAGCGCAAGTGCGAGGTCCGGCTGCCGCTCCTCTATTCCCGTGACCGCAGCTGGGACCGCTCGCTGGAATTCCTGTACGCCCTCTCCAAGAGCGCCCCGATGGGCGGTAACGGCAAGACCAAGAACGGCGCACCGACCATTACCCGCCACGCGGTCGCTCCCGGCGAGTGCCTGTGGAACATCGCCAGGAAGTACGATGTCCGCATGGAGACGATCGTCGCAATGAACGACCTGCCGAGCGCACGTTTCCTGCGCCCCGGCCAGATCCTCGAGGTCCCGGATACTGACGGGACCTACGTGAGCCTCAAGAAGGGCGACACCGTCAGCGGAATCTGCAAGAAGTATGAGGTCGAACTGACCGACCTGGTCAACGCCAACCCCGGCGTCGACATCACCGGCCTGCACATTGGTGACAAGCTCTTCATCCCGGGCTCCGGCGCCTTCTCCCATCTGTTCCGATTCGGGTGGCCGGTGCACGGGAGGATCTCGAGCCGCTACGGCATGCGCCTGCACCCGGGCTACCGTCGACGCATGATGCACACGGGTCTCGACATTGCCGCGCCGTACGGCAGCTCGATTCGCGCCGCGCTCCAGGGGCGAGTGACTTTCGTCGGCTGGAAGGGCGGCTACGGGAAGACCGTTGTCATCGAGCACCCGAACGGTTACGAGACGCTCTACGGGCATTGCTCGACGATCCTCGTCAACCGCGGCCAGATCGTGAAGAAGGGCGAGCGCGTAGCCAAGGTGGGGTCGACGGGCGTGTCTACGGGCCCGCACGTCCACTTCGAGGTGAGGAAAGCCGGGAAGAGAACCAATCCGGAGAGCGTGCTCTACTAGAGTCCCAACTCCCCGCTGATACCCTGCATCGACGCGAGCGCCACTCCGATGAACTCCTCGAGAGAGAGACCCAACTCGGAGCACGCCGCGATCTGCTCCCTGCTCGCGCCTGCGGCGAAACGTTTCTCCTTGAATCTGCGCATAACGAAGTCGACATCGAGCCCGGCCAGCTTCTTGTCGGGATGCATGAGCGCCGCCGCAACGATGAGTCCCGTCACCGGGTCGCTGGCGTAAAGCGCCCTGTCCATGGTGCTATCGCGCGTCACGTGCTCGTTGTGGGCTTTGACCGCGTGGATTATCTCCTCGGAGATGCCCAGCTCGCCCAGCTTCTCAGCCGAAACGAGACCGTGCCGGTCGGGATCATCGACGGTCTCTTCGTAGTCCAGGTCGTGAAGAAGCCCCGCCAGCGCCCACGACTCTGCGTCCTCACTGAGCTTCCCCGCAAGACCGACCATCACGGCCTCGGTGGCAAGCATGTGCTTCACCAGATTCTTGTTCCCGCAGTTCTCATTGATGACAGCGATCGCCTCTTCCCTGGTCATCCGACCTCCTATGCCACGTCCATAAACGCCCCGCGTCCCCTGAATCGTCTCTTCGTCGCGTCGAGCAAGAGCCTGCCTGCCCGCGTGCTCATGTCCGAATCGCCCGTCACGAACGCGAAGGCGTCGTCCCTCGCCTGCACGAGCAGGCGCGAGTCAGACCTTAAGTCCGCGACCGAGAACCTCGGCAGACCATGCTGCCTCACGCCGAGGAACTCGCCGGGACCTCGCATCCTCAGGTCCTTCTCGGCAATGACAAATCCGTCGTTCGTGTCCGCCAGCACCTGAATGCGCTCGCGCGCCTCGTCGGACGCGCCGCGTCCCACCATCAGGATACAGTAGGATTGATGGGCTCCCCTGCCCACCCGGCCCCTTAGCTGGTGGAGCTGCGCGAGCCCGAACCGCTCCGCGTGTTCGATGACCATCACGGTGGCGTTCGGAACGTCAACGCCCACCTCGACGACCGTCGTCGATACGAGAATATCCGTGTTCCCCGCCTTGAAGCCCTCCATTACGGCGTCCTTCTCCTCCGGCTTCATGCGCCCGTGGACGAGCCCGACCGTGGCGTCCGCGAACGTCTGCTCCTTGAGTTCCTCATACATCTTCGTCGCGGCCGCAAGCTCCATCTTCTGCGACTCCTCGACGAGCGGGTACACGATGAAGACCTGCCTGCCGGACACTACCTCGCTCCTCAGGAAGTCGTAGACCTTACTTCTCGCGGCCTCATCCCTTACGGCGGTCACGACCTTCTCTCTGCCGGGCGGCATCTCGTCCAGAACCGACACGTCGAGATCGCCGTAGACGGTGAGCGCCAGCGTCCTTGGGATCGGCGTCGCGGTCATGACGAGGATGTGCGGCGCGCTCCCCTTTTCGCGAAGGGCGGCACGCTGGACCACGCCGAATCTGTGCTGCTCGTCGACGACCGCTAAGGCCAGGTCTGAGAAGTTCGTCGTCTCTTGAATGAGGGCGTGCGTGCCCACGACGATCTGTGCCTCCCCGCTTCCGATGAGCCCGAGCGCCTCGCCGCGTTCCCCCGCTCTCATCCCGCCACGCAGGAGCACGACGCGGTCACCCAGCGGCGCGAGGAGCGCCCTCAGATTCTCGAAGTGCTGCTCCACGAGGATCTCCGTGGGCGCCATGATCGCCGCCTGGTGCCCGGAGGCGACGGCCTGATGCATGGCCGCCGCCGCCACGGCGGTCTTGCCCGAGCCGACATCGCCCTGAAGCAACCTGTTCATAGGTTCGCCGCGCCCGAGGTCACCGCCGATCTCACCGATGACGCGTCTCTGCGCGCCGGTGAGCTCGAAGGACAGTGACCCGGTGAATCTCGCGTGCTCGTCGTCGCGCCACGCGATCCGGATCGCGCGACCGCTCTCCGCCAGCTGCCGTTTCTTGAGGGCGACCAGAACCTGGAACAGAAAGAACTCCTCGTACGCCAGCCGCGACCGGGCCCGCGCCGCGCGCTCGAGCGACGGAGGGAAGTGCACGTCGGCGACCGACTTCACGAGACCCGGGAGACGCCGCTTTCTCAGCACGCTCTCGGGCAGGGGGTCGACGAGCTGGTCGAGGAACCTGTCGAGGGCCCTCTTGACGAGCCCGCGGATGCGCCTTCCGGACAGCGTTCCTATCTGCGAGTACTCGGGCACGATACGCCCGGCGTGCACAAGCTCTGCCGCCGCGTCGTCGCTCATCAGTTCGAACGCGGGGTTGAGGAACTCGATCCTCCGGGCGAACCTGTCGAACCTCACTTCGCCGCTGACGACGGCCCTGCTGCCCGCCGTGAGCACGTTCTTGAGATAGCCCTGGCCGAACCACCGCGCGAAGACCGCGCCGGTGTCGTCCTCCAGAGCCGCGACGAAGATCTCCTTCCGACCGCGCCGCAGGATGTCACACGAGACGACCCGCACGATAACCGTGACCCTGTCGCCCGTCCTGAGCGACCCGACGGTCGAGATGTTGGACCAGTCGGTGTAAGCCCTTGGAACGTAGTAGAGGAGGTCCTCCATGGTCTCGACGTCGGCCTTGGCGAAGAGCTCGGCCGACCTAGGGCCCACGCCCTTGAGATTGCGTACCTCTGAGTGGAGAGTCGTCTCGGCAGCTATCGCGGCCTCCGTGTTCGAAATGCGGCTGGTCGGGACCCGTCTGCGGGCCCTGTCGGATTCTAGACCAGCGCGGGTAGGTGGTCAAGCCGATGGCCCGGAGCCCCTCCCGGGGATTTCCGGGGACATCTGAAGGCTCCGAAAGGGCTTGCTCCCGGTTGCCCCGCGTGCTAGATTTAGGTTCTGTCCTAGAAATCGCGGAGGAAAACATGTCCAGGAAGTGTGAAATCTGCGGAAAACACCCGCAGGTGGGCAACAACGTCAGTCACGCCCACAACGTGACAAAGCGCAGGTGGCTGCCCAATCTCCAGCGGGTCAAGGTCGTCGTGAACGGCACTCCGAAGAAGATCCTGGTCTGCACACGGTGCATCCGCTCCGGAGCGATCGACCAGTACAAGAAGAAGGCCGCCTGACGGGTTCATAAGAAGTGATGAGATCGCGAGGGGCCCTCGGGTGAGGGCCCCTCGGTTCTTGTGCGACTCCCCTGCTCCAGTCCCGCCGGCCGCCCATCCCCTTGCGACAGACACCCGCCGCTAAGCGGACTTGACCATCGTCACCGTCGTTCCCGACTCTTCAGACATCTCGAACTCGACCGAGTCCATCACTTCACGCATGATGTAGATGCCCCGCCCTGAGGATGCCATGCACCTCTCAGGGTCGGTGGGGTCATGCACACAGGAGAGGTCGAACCCCTTCCCCTCATCGCTGACAGTGATCCTGAACTCGCCAGGCTCCCACTCGTAGCGGACCATCACTTTCTTGCCGCCAGTCGCCGCGTTCCCGTGCAACACGGCGTTCGTCACGGCCTCGATGGCCGCCATGGCGACCATGGTCGCCGTGCCGTTGTCGATGCCCGCCAGACGACTGTACTTGAGTGTCGATTCGTCGATGCTGTCAAGCACTTCGAGTTCGCTCGGAAGAACGACCTCTTCCGTGCCGGAAGGGGCGTCAGGCATTCCACTCCTCGGAGTCAGTCACCCTACTTGAAGCTCTCTACGGCCTCTTTCTCCGACGGGTGCGTATCGAAGATGGTGAGGAGCTTGGTGATCATGAACAGGCTCTGGATACGGTCGGAGACGTGGCAGAGCGCGAGCGTCCCCTCGCTTCTCTGAACGCTGGTGTAGACGGCCATCAGCGCCCCAAGGCCCGTGCTGTTGATCCACGGAACACCATGGAGGTTGATCACGAACTTCTTCACGCCGTCCTCGATGAGCGACTTGACCTCGTTTCTCAGGTTCTCGCTCTCCGGTCCGCCCATGAGCTTCCCCGAGACGTGCACGACCGCAACGTCACCTTCCATCCGAGTCTTAACCTTCAAGGTCCACCTCCACGGTCTGATTGCGGTCGGGCTCCTCCTGGGAGGACTCCCCGACCCCGGCAAAAAAGGAATCCGGCTCAACACCGGAAGCCCATTTGGCACGCGCGTACTATAGCACAGCCTGTGTGACGGTCAAAGACCAAATGAGTCGCGCCCAATGAGCTGTCGGTGGCCTGCCCCCGCGTGCGCGCAATCGGCCGCCTGCGCCCCCTTTCGGCTCGGAATATGCTTCTTATCGGCCCGACTGGTACGGTCGAGGTGAGAGCCCGATCTGCGGCCAAATCCGCTATGACTCACGCGCGGACGGCCATGGTGGGGACTCCACGCGGCGCGTCACGCGCCCGCGCGGGGCCCCTCGGGCGGGGTCTGCCCGGGGTTCTCCAATGGACGTGCCGGCCTCAATCCCCGTCCCCGCGGCCCTGAGGGGTCGCGAAACGGGAAATCTGTATGCCAAATGCGGGACGGCCGCGTCGGCCGACGGGGCGGGGCTCGGGCGTCGAGGCGCGAGCACGGCCCTCTGGAATGCCAAGGAACCGGACATGAAGAACAGAGCCAGGAACACGAAGCCTGACCCCCGGGAGATCGAGAAGCTCCGCGCGCGCGTCGCCGAGCTCGAGGCGCAGCCGCCGGACTGCAAGACCGATGGCGCGGGTTCGGAGCAGGAGCGACAGTTCCACAGGATGCTCATGGAGGCGTCTCCGGCCTTCTTCGTCGCCATCGACGCGAACGGACGCACTCTCAGGATGAACGACGCCATGCTCGAGGCGCTCGGCTACACGAGCGACGAGGTGGCAGGTACCGACTACATGTCGACGTTCGTCCCAGTGGCCGACCGGTCCATGCTCGGCGAGGTGTTCGACCAGCTGGTCAAGGAGCGGCGGCCCGCGCTCAACGAGAACAGGGTGCTGACCAAGAGCGGCGAGGAGCTTCTCGTGGAATGGCACGGCAGGCCGGTCATCGGGGACGATGGCGAGTTCGAGTGTTTCCTGGGCGTGGGCATAGACATCACGGAGCATCGCAGGGCCCAGGATGAGATCCGAACCAAACGGGACGAGGCGCAGGAGTACCTCGACCTGGCAGGCGTCGTGTTCCTCGGTATGGACCGCGCCGGGTGCGTGACGCTGGTCAACCGGAAGGGCTGCGAGGTCCTCGGGGGCTCCGAGGGCGACATCACCGGGCAGAACTGGTTTGATACGTTCATCCCGGAGAAGAACCGCCAGCAGGTCCGGGAGGTGTTCGACGCGTTGATCTCCGGCGAGGACGTCGGGGAGCTGCCCGACTACGAGCACGAGATCCTCACGCTCGGTGGCGAGAGGAAAGTGATCGAATGGCACAACGCCGTCGAGCGCGATGCCGAAGGCCACGTGGTCGGTACCATGAGCTCGGGCATCGACGTCACCGAGCGGAAGCGCGCGGAAGACGTGCAGAGGCTGGCCTACAGGATCGGGAGCTCGATCCACACGGCCGGGAGCATGGAGGAGCTGTTCGGGAGGATCCGCGATGCGCTCGGCGAAGTGATGAACACCGAGAACTTCTTCATCTCACTGTACAACCGCGAGAACGACACGCTGTCCCTCTCCTACTTCGTGGACGAGCATGATCAGGAGAACTTCGATTCATTCCCGGCCGGGAAGACCCTCACGGGCTACCTGATCAAGCACGACACGTCGCTTCTGGTGACCCGGGAAGAGCTCGACAAGTGGAGTGAGGAGGGTAGAATCGACATCGTGGGCACGCCGTCGCTCATCTGGCTGGGTGTGCCGCTCCGCGTCAGCGGTGAGGTCGTCGGAGCGCTGGTGGTTCAGAGCTACGACGACAGGAACGAGTTCGACGAGGCCGACAAGGAGATGCTGGAGTTCGTTTCCGAGCAGATCGGCTTCGCGATTGAGCACACCCGTGCCGAGAACGAACTCAAGGCCAGCGAGGCCAAGAACAGGGCCATCCTGGACGCCGCTCCCGACATGATGTTCCGCATAGACAGAAACGGCGTCTTTCTGAGCTACGACGCCCCGGGCGACGCTCCTCTCGCGATGCCCCCGGAGGCCTTCCTGGGCAAGCACGTCAGCGAGGTCTTCCCCACCGCGGTCGCCGGGCAGGTGGAATCGTCTGTCGCGGACGTGTTCCGCACGGGCGAGATGCAGCTCCTGGAGTATTCCATGCCCATTCCGGCCCCTGGCGGAGACCTCAGGGATTTCGAGGCCAGAATGGTCCTGAGCGGCGACGATGCGGTCCTGGGCGTCGTCCGCGACATTACCGAGCGCAGGCGAGCGGACGGGTACTTGAGAACGATCAATGAGGCCGCCCTGCGTATGGAGCAGCAGATGAAGCCCGACGAGATCTTCGCGGCCGCGGCCGCGCAACTCGCCGAGGTGGATCTGACAGGGACGCTCTTTCTCTCGAACGAAACCGGGGACGAACTAACTCTCAGGTACACGTCCAGACATCCGGAGCGGCTTCGGGCCGCCGAAAAACTCCTGGGCGGGCACCTGTCCGACATGGCGTGCAAGGTAGATCAGGTGGACGCGTTCAGAGCTGCCGTCCGCGAACGGCAGACGGTGTTCGTGGATGACATGGTCGAGTTCCTCCACCAGAAACTCCCGCTTCCCAAGAAGAAGTTCGCGGCTCCCCTCCAGAGGGCGCTCGATTCCAGGGTTCTCATTCTCGCTCCCCTGATCGCGGACGATAGCGTGTTCGGCGTGCTCGCGTTAGCGTCCGACAGGCTGACGGAGAGAGACACGCCGGCCGTAACGGCGTTCGCCAACCAGCTCTCCGCGGCCTGGCGCAAGGCCACGCTGATGAAGGAACTCGAGCTGAGCCTCGAGGAGCTGCGTGAGACGCAGGACCAGCTCCTGCAGGCACAGAAGATGGAGGCGGTCGGCAGGCTGGCGGGAGGCGTCGCGCACGACTTCAACAACCTCCTCACCGCCATCAGCGGATACGCCGAGCTGCTTTCGTGCGACACCTCTCTCAGCGAGAGCGCGCAGCGCGACATCGGCCAGATCCGCGCGGCGGCGGGACAGGCGGCGACGCTCACCGGCCAGCTGCTGGCATTCAGCCGCAGGCAGCCGCTCCAGCCGGTCGTCATCGACCTGAACAAGATCGTCGTCAACACGGACGCGATGCTGCGCAGGCTCATCGGTGAGGACATCGAGCTCATCACCACGCTGGACGAGGCCTCGTGCCAGGCAAAGGCGGACCCGGGACAGCTCGAGCAGGTCATGATCAACCTCGCTGTCAATGCAAGGGACGCCATGCCGGAGGGCGGCAAGCTGACGATCGCAACACGTAACGTGGTGCTGGACAGCAAGGCCTGCGCGACGATCCACGATGCACGCCCGGGCAGCTTCGTGTGCCTCTCGATAGAGGACACGGGATCGGGTATCGAGAGGGAAATTATCGACCAGATCTTCGAGCCCTTCTTCAGCACCAAGGGCCCCGCGAAGGGCACGGGGCTGGGGCTGGCGGTTGTCTACGGAATCATCAGACAGCACGGCGGGTGGATAAACGTCTTCAGCGAGCCGAACCAGGGCACCGCCTTCAAGGTCTACCTCCCCTCCGTCCAGAACCCCCGGAGCGAGAGCAAGGAGCTGACGACCACGGACAAGTCCGAGGCGGTGCGTGGCACCGGTCAGCGCATCCTCCTGGGCGAGGACGAGGAGGCCGTCCGTGAGCTGGCCTCCAGGGCGCTCAAAGAAAGCGGGTACATCGTCTTCGAGGCGGGAGCCTATGCGGAAGCGCTCGAGCTCTTCGAGCGTGAGAACGGGAACTTCGATCTTGTATTCAGCGACGTCGTGCTACCGGACAAGAGCGGGATCCGGCTGATCGACGACCTGCTCTCCCGAAGACCAGACCTCCAGATTCTCGTGTCCAGCGGCTACACGGACCAGAAATCCCAGTGGCCGGTCATCCAGGAGAGGGGATTCCGCTTCCTGCAGAAGCCCTATTCGCTGGTTGACCTGCTCGGGACCATAGACGAACTCGTGTAGGAGATCTCGGGGCGCCGCACGCGCGAGCATGACCCGGGATGCAGCACGCCCCACGCGCGGCGGTGCTTGGGGGCTACACGGACGAAGAAGCGGACGACGGCTCAAGCTCATGAGGGCTCAGGCCACCGTCCGCTTCTGTCCTGTTGCGATCGCGGCGCCCCTACTTGAGAAGCACCATCATCTTCCTGTCGCTGAACTCCCCGGCTGTCATCGAGCAGAAGTAGATCCCGCTGCCGACGCTCTGACCGCGGTCATTGGTGCCGTCCCAGACGACGGACCTCTGCCCCGCACCCTCGACACCGTCCCTGAGCGTCGCCACGTGCTTGCCGGCGACGCTGTAGATGCGGACGACCACGTGCGCCGCTTCGGGAAGCGAGTAAGCTATGGTCGTCATCGGGTTGAACGGGTTCGGGGCGTTCTGCTTGAGCGCGAACCGCTTCGGGATCGACGAGCCGGAATCGCTCACGCCCGTGGTCGTGCTCGTGATAGAGACGTCGTCGATGTACCACCCCTCCTCCGTCTCGAGCGCGTCGGACGCGAACCTGAACCTGAACGTCGCGCTCTGCCCCTCGTACGGCGTCAGGTCGAACGTCTCTTCCCTCCACGTGTGCGTCCCCGACCAGCATGGAGTGCCGGTGGGAAGGGGGTTGGCCGGATTGTCGTTCTTGACGTGGCTGTATCCGCCGACCGGAGCCAGGTTGCTCCACGTCTCCCCGCCGTCCGTCGAGATCTCGACGAGCGCGCAGTCCCACGCGGACGTCGCGCTCTCCTCCTCCGCGGCCAGCCAGCTCCAGAACGTCATCTCACCCTCGGGGCCCACGCACATGGTCGGCGTCTCGAGCGCGCCGTCGGCGCTGTCGGTGTAGTTCCCGGAACCCGAGCCTCCGAACTTCCAGCTTGTGTCGGCCGAATGCGAACGGTAGGTCTCCACGTGCCACTGGTCCGCGAACCCGTTCGTCACGTTGTAGTGCGTCCAGTCGGTCCCGCTGCCCTCGAAGTCCTCTTCAAGTGTCGTCGCACCTACCAGAAGCGTGATGTCGTCGTAGGCCGAGTAGCCGGATGGCGTCGAGACGGCAAAGTCGAGCATGAACTCGTGGAAAGCGGGGGCGCCCGGCGAGACCGTGAACTCGAATTCGGGCTGCGGCGTCCCCGTCCCGCCGGATGGTATCAGAGTGAGGCCGGCGATGCTCTGTGTGATGGTGATGTACGGATCACCGGTCGTCATCACAACCGTTGCGTCCCTCGCGTCGTCTCCCCCCGTGTTCTGGAAGGTAACCGACAGGGTGACGGTCTCCCCGGCCTCGATGCACCCGTTGCCATTCCCTCCCACGGGGGAGTCGTCTACATCGTAGCCGTAGATGCTGAGCACAGGCGCGGACACCGGGATGAAACAGACGCTGACCCACGTGCTGTCTCCGTCGGTTGCCTCCACCAGGAGCTGCGCGACGTATCCGTCGGGGCAGCTGGGAGCGATGTAGATGTCGTAGTCCTCGTAGCACTGGGCCGTGGCGCCCACCGGGATGTCGCCGTACTCCTCGTAGCTGTCCGACACCAGAACGTCCGGCTCACCCTCCGAGATCAAAGCGGTTATGCCGGTCCCGGGCTGGTTGCCGATGTTCTCGAGCGTCATCACAAGCTCGATGTACTCGCCCGCGTCCGCCACGCCGTCGCCGTCGCCGATGCTGTCACCGGAGGTGTCATCGTCGATGATATGGCTCTCGTACACGATGTACGGGCTGTCCGTGATCGACACGGTCGTCGAACCCTCGTGCGGGTAGTGGTCGTGCTTCGTGACCGTCACCTCCATCGTGCCAGGTGTCGTTGGGACGGGACTCAGGGTAATGGTGGCCTGGCCGGAGGCGTTGGTGTAGGCGGCCTCGTAGACGCCGTCGTCGTCCTTCGCGACACAGACGAGCGCCGTCTCGATCGGGCTGCCGCCGCTCGTCACGGTGATGTCGAACGAGGTAGAGCCGACCGGGACCGTGCCCGAGTAGCTCGCGCTGATCGTGCCTGGAACGTCGGTCCAGATGTCGAGCGACGGGTCGCCCAGGATGTTGTACTGCTCGTAGTAGCGGCGAGTCGAGCCGCCGCCGCTGTAGTGGTCGTAGAGCCAGTAGAGCGCCCTGTGGCTGATGCCGCACGCCCACGTGTAGCCCTCCTGGAAACAGGCCCTGAACGCGCCCTTCTCGAGGATGTCGTCCTGGTCCCAGTATGAGTAGACAGACGAGCCCCAGAACACCACCGCGCCCTTGTCCGTCGCGTTCGTCCATGTCTCGCCGAAACACGATGAACTGAACTGACCCGTGAGGCACGAGTAGCTGTGCACGAGCGGCAGCATGTCCGTGTTGGTCAGGGCGTTAACGTGGCTCGCGGTGAAGTACGGACCGTCGGCCCAGTAGGTGACGTCGCCGTGGCCGGAGAAGATACCCATCGAGCGCCCGTCGTTGAAGGCGGCAGTGACCTGCGCAGTGGTGGCATTGTAGGTGTGGCAGTACAGCCTCTCCGAGTAGTAGCCCGCGGAATCGAAATACTGTCTGATGACGAAGTCGTGAGTCCCCTCACTGACCGTGTAGTTGTCCGCGGATGCCATGAACACGGCCTTCTTGATCCACGCCGTGCCGCTCGTGAGATTCCAGCGCTCGTAGTCGACGGTCTTGTCGACCAGATTGGTCACCTGAGCGCCCACCGTACACGAGAAGCGCCCGATCCACATGTCGGGCAGCCAGTCATCCGGTCCGTCCATCGTCACGTAGTAGAGGTCGGTCGACGGGCTGTTCGTCTGCGTGCCCACCCAGTGGCTGATCTGCGGTGTGTCGCCGACCAGGAGCACGAACGTCGGAGGAACGGCCCAGTTGTCGTAGGCGTCCTGGATGTAGGCCTTGATGTTCTCCTTGGTGTTGCCGCCGGGGATGTCCGACGTGCTGACGACGGTCGTGTGGTACCCCTTCTGCTCCTTCCAGGCCGCCAGCGGCGCTATCTCGTCTGTGAAGCTGTCGTAGCACACGATGAGGTAGCCCATGGGCAGAGGGATATCGTACCGGGAAACGAAAGCAGCATGATTGATGAACATGTCCGCCGCAACCTGCGCGAAGCGGCCGTTGGAGTACCGGTCCAGAGCGCGCCGCGTCTCGGTCAGCTCGGCGCCCGGGAAGTCAACAGTGACCTCGATGGTGGTCGCGTACTCCAGCTCGCCGCGGACCGGATTGTAGCGCACGGGGTTCACTTCCAGCTGGACGAACCGGTGACCGCGCATCGTCTGAACTTCGCTGAGGCTCGCCGCCGGATCCTGCCCGAAGCCGTCACGCCCGTAGTAGTCGGCCGAGAACTCAAAGGAAGCCGACTCCAGCGCACCCGGCATCTTCACGACCGGAGCCTGCACCGGGATCAGGTCGTGCCGGATATCCAGGTCGGTCAGCGCCGCCCTGCGATAGTCGGAGTAGGTGACGGTGAGAACCGGATCCGTCCCGTACGGGATCTCGATCAGCTCACGGACGACGGGCAGGAGCGCCTCCCCCACGACCGCCGTCGGTCCCGAGCCGTCGAGTGTGAGCCGCGCGAAGGTGCCGCCGCTCGTAGTGACCTCTTCGACGAAGACGCCTGGCACGTTGATACTCAGGACGAGCCGGTTCATGTCCGACTCAACGACGGACACCGAGGCGGCCTCCTGGGACAACCCATCGAACGAGATCCAGCTCTCCGCCGCAATGGCAGCCTGTGACATCATAAGTACAGCAACAACCGCGGCCAGCGAACGCGCGACTCTCATGGTCCTTGTCCTCCCTGACTTGTGTGCGACCAAGATGTGACTCACCCGCGTTTTTGTATGATATCATATTTTCGCCAATATGTCAATGAGCCGCCGGCAGCATTTATCGCGCCGGCGGCGTACCGTGGGGCCACGTCTGCCCCACCTCACGCACGCTCATCCAGAAGCCGCAGGCCGGCCTTGAGCGATGCCAGGAGCTTCTCTCTCGGCGGGCCGACGTCCACCACTTCCCACGGGAAGATCTCGCCGTCGGCTCGCTCACGACCGAGGATGGCATCCGCATCGACGCCGCTCCGTCGGAGGGCGGCCTTCCAGGGAACTCCATCGACGGCCGCGAGCCTGATGGCCTCCGACAGCTCACGTCCGCCGCGCGCGAGCACACCCTCCCTCCTGGCCTCTCTGGCGCCCGTGCCCGAGAACTCCATCCTGGGTCTGCCGACGAACGCCTTCCGGAGAAACGACATGCGCCTCCGGATGTAGCCCTCGTCGGCCATGGGCAGCCACTGGAACGGCGTTCGCGGTTTGGGGACGAAGGCGGAGACGCTGACGCTGACCCTCGCGCCCGTGCGTCCCTCGACGAAGCACGAGCGGACCGTTCTTGCAAGCTCCGGAATGGCCTCGATGTCCTCGTCGCGCTCGCCGGGGAGCCCAACCATGAAGTAGAGCTTGAGCGTCCGTAGACCTCCATCTGCCATCGTGCGCACGGCCGACAGCAGCGCGGCGTCGCTCATGGGCTTGCCGATGGCCCGTCGCAGATCCTCGGCCCCCGTCTCGGGCGCCACCGTGACGGTCCTGACGCCGCAGGCACACAGGAGCTCCGCAACCTCAGCGGTGATGGCGTCGGCCCGGAGCGAGGAGATGTTGAGTTCCACGCCCAGACGCAGCGCTCCTTCCAGGATCTCCGTCGCCTCAGGGTGGTCGAGAAGCGCCGCGGTGACGAGCCCCACCCTCGAGGTTTGCGAGGCCGCGGCCTCCATCGCACAGAGCACTTCCTCGGCCGGGCGCCACACCCGCGGTGTCAGAACGCTGCCGGCCGCGCAGAAGCGACACCCTCGGGCGCACCCGCGCGACGTTTCCAGCAACAGCATGTCGCTGAAGAAGGCGCCGTCCGACAAAACCACGCTCGCGGCCATCCGCGACGGACCGGTTGCTGCGTGGACCGGAAGTGGGGCATCCGCGTCGGCGCGGAATCCCACGATGTCGCCGTCGTCGTTCCTCTCGGCGTCGTAGAGCGACGGCACGTACGCTCCATCGAGAGAGGCGAGCAGGCGCAGGCGCTCCGCCCGGGGAAGCGACCGGGAATCCCGGATCTTCCCGATGAATGGAGCCACGAGAGCTTCTCCCTCACCCACCAGCACCGCGTCCACGAAGGCCGCGACGGGCTCGGCGTTGAGGTAGGCGCACACGCCACCCATGACGATGAGCGGGTCGTCGTCGGAGCGCTCCGATGCCCTGAGCGGGATCCCGCCCGCGTCGAGCACGGCGACGAGATTTCGGTAATCGTCCTCGAACGAGACCGAGAAGGCAACTACGTCGAACTCCGAGAGCGGCGTCCCCGTCTCCAGGGACCTGCCGGCCGCGGGAGAGCCAGGTTCGTGGAAGGCCCTCTCGCAAACCACATCGGGCTCCGCAAGCAGGAGCCCGAGAACGGTCTGAAAGCCGAGGTTGCTCATGCCGAGGGAATAGGAGGATGGATAGCAGAGAGCGACGCTGACGGCGTCGCGGCGCCGGCGCAATCTACCGGGTTCCCCGGACAGCCACGTCTCCCTGTGGTCGGAGATCGAGTGGCGATCTGCGGTCCCACGATCGCGCCGCCGCATCACGCGTACATCTTCCTGAGCTCCCGGTGGCTGGGAGTCCAGTCCGAAAGCTGAGCTTTAGCGATCGGGTTGCGTGGATCGAGGTTGAGGATTCCGCGGAACTGTGCGTCCGCTTCCTCGCTTCTGTCCACGCGGCGATACGTGAGCCCGAGTGTCAGACGGGCCTCGATGTAGTTCGCGTTTATCTCCACGGCCTTCTCCAGCTCTGAGATGGCCTCGTTGTAGCGCTCGCCGGCTATGTAGCGATCGGCCAGAGCGCAGTGAAGATCCGCGTAGCCGGGCTTGAGACTGAGCGCCTTCTCCAGGTGCTCGATGGCCTCGTCTTCCTTCTCGAGACAGGCCTTAACTCTGCCGAGGTACGTGTGGGCTTCGGTGTAGTCCGGGTTGATTCGCACGGCCTCCTCGAGTGCCCGCTCGGCCTCCTGGAACTTCGACCGGGCGAGGTACGCAGCGCCAAGACCGCAGTGGAGGTCGGCGTACGACGGGTTCTGCTCGATGGCCACGCTGTAGCGCTCGATCGCGATATCGTATTCGCCGCTCTCGAGCATGATGTCGGCCGACTCACCCGGCATATCGGCCCAGAACTTCGGATCCTCGAAGGCCACCTTGAACGCCTTGACCGCCTCCTCAGTGCGCCCGCGGGACAGATTCGTCATGCCCAGGTAGTAGTGCGCGAGCGCGTAGCTCGGGCACGATTTCGTCACCTGTGACAGCTGCTCGGTCGACTCGTCGAACATCCCGCGCTTGAAGTACGCGACACCGAGGTAGCACCGGAGGTCCCAGTAGTCGGGCTTGAGCTCGACGCCACGCTTGAGGCTCTCACACGCCTCTCTGTACTTCCCCAGCTTCAGGCTGTAGATGCCGTGGTAGAAGAGCGCATCTATGTAGCTCGGGTTGATATCCAGCGCCTCCTGCAGCTGCTCCAGCGCGTTCTCGAACTGCTCCGCCTCCCCGTATGAGATGGCCAGCCTGCACCGGACGTCAGGGTACTGGGGCTTGAGCCTCACTGCCTCCTCGAACCCCTTGGTTGCATCCTCCGTCCGCCCGGCGTTGTGGGCGGTGATGGAGTCATTGATGAGGACCCGGAACTCCTCCCTGGCGAGCGTGGCACCCATCAGCTCTTCGTACGGAGGACGGAGGACCTTCTCGCAGATCTCCGAGAGGTGCATCGCGTCGGGCATGGGAAGGGACAGGCCGAACCTGGTCGCCTTCTCGAACGCCTTCGCGGCCTCGTCGGAACGCCCCGCTTCCGACAGCGCTATCGCGAGCTGGCAGTACGCCTCCATGTACTCCGGGTTGATCTCGATGGCCCTGGTCAGACTCTCGATCGCCTTGTCGTGGAGACCCTTCTTCTCGTAGATAGCACCGAGGTGGTAATGCAGGTCCGGGTAGCGGGTGTTTTCCCCCACCGCTCTCACGAACTGCTCCTCCGCCTTGTCGAGATCGCCCTGCTTGTAGAAGGCGAACCCGAGGTGGGCGTGCGTCTCCGCGGCGTAGAACAGCCCGAGCTGGTAGTACGGGTCGGACTTGTCCTTGATCGTCGAGATGACAGCCTCGAACTTACCGACGGCCTTGTCATACTCGCCGCGGTTGTAGTGCTCTATCCCCTCGTTGTACTGGTCGTTTTCGCCCAGTCCGAAGAGCTTGGTGAACAGGGACATGGGCACCTCCTTCCGCTCGGGCCGGCGCAAGTTCGTGCCGGCCCCCGGGCGTTAGTCCATCTGCCTGCGCAGGAATGTCGGTATCTCCAGCTCGCGCCGCGAGTTCCTCCTCGACTCCTTCGCGTACATCCCGCCGCCATGCGAGGGCTGCGACGGCTCGGGACTCGGGCGCTCGACAACCCTGTGGACGGGCTGACGCGGTGTCAGCCTGGCGTGTGCCGCCTTCCTCTGCCTCGGCGCCTCGCGCTCCGCCTTCTGCTTTGTCCCGCGGATGCCGGTCGCGATCACCGTGATCATCGCCTGGCCCTTCAGCTCATCGTCGATAACGGCGCCAAAGATCATGTTCGCCTCGACCCCGATGGCGTCGTTGATGATCATGGCCGCCTCGTTGATCTCATGGAGCGTGAGGTCCGCTCCGCCCGTCACGTTGACGAGCACGCCGCCGGCCCCGGCGATGCTGGCGTCCTCGAGAAGCGGGCTCGAGATGGCCTGCTGCGCCGCCTCGACCGCCCTGTTCTTCCCGCTGGAGATGCCGGTTCCCATCACCGCGTCACCCATCTCGGTCATCACGGACCTCACGTCGGCGAAGTCCAGGTTGATGAGTCCGGGAACCGTAATGAGGTCGGACACGCCGCGCGTCGCTCTCAGGAGCACGTCGTCGGCGATGCGGAACGCCTCGCGGATCGGCGTGTTCTTGCTTGCGACCGCCAGGAGACGCTGGTTGGGGATGACGATGGCCGTGTCGACTTCCTGCTTGAGCAGGCGGAGCCCCTCGACGGCCTGGCGCATGCGATACTGCCCCTCGAACAGGAAGGGCTTCGTCGCCACGCCGACCACCAGCGCGCCCATCTGCCTCGCCATCTTCGCGATGACCGGGCCCGCTCCCGTGCCCGTCCCACCGCCCATTCCACTGGTTACGAACACCATGTCGGCGCCCTTGAGGACCGCGGTGATGTGCTCGCCGTCCTCCTCGGCCGCCTTGCGGCCGATCTCCGGGTTGCCGCCGGAGCCGAGCCCGTGCGTCAGCTTCTTGCCGATCTGAATCTGGTTCTGCGCGAGCGAGCACCCGAGCGCCTGCGCGTCGGTGTTGATCGCAATGAAGTCCACGCCCGTGAACCCGGACTCTATCATCCGGTTGATGGCGTTCCCACCGGCGCCCCCGACACCAACCACCTTGATCTTCGCGCTCATATCGGGCTCGAAGTCAAACTGGAGCTTCATCCCGCTCGCGTCCTGCGTGTTCCGGTTCTTCTTCCGCGCCGCGGATTTCTTCGTGCTGTGTCCCTTCTTCTTCGTCATCGTCCGCCCTCTCCTAAAGCAAGCTGTCCACCCACTGACGTACCCTATGAATCTTCTCAGCAAACGGCTTGTCCGGGCGCGACCCTGCTGCGGCCGGATCGGTAGCCGATACTACGATTCCAATAGCGGCCGAGTGGGCCGGATCGACGATGGCGTCGAAGCGTCCCGAGACCCGGTCCGGCAGCCCGATGCGGGCCCCCACGCCGAACACTTCTTCCGCAAGGACCGTCACGTCCTTGAGCTTCGCACCGCCTCCGGTCAGCACCACTCCCGCCGGGATCCTCCCCCAGTAGTCGGTGCTCCGCACCTCGTTCATGACCATCTCGAATATCTCGCGCATCCTCGGCTCGATGATGGTAGCCAGTGTCTGACCCGAACTCTCCCGCGGCGGGTGGCCGCCGACTGTCGGGATCTCGACAACCTCGTCCTTGGCCATCGAGGCGCTGGCGGATCCGCTCGCGCGCTTGACCTGCTCGGCCTTGGCGATCGGCATCCTGAGACCCACTGCGATGTCGCTTGTGATGCTGGCCGCTCCCCATCCGATGGCGGCCGTGTGTCTGACTGTCCCGGCGTGATACAGAGCGAGGCCGGTGGTCCCGGCGCCGAGGTTGACGAGAAGCACCCCCAGTTCCCTCTCGTCCTCGGACAGCACGGCCGTTCCCGCCGCAAGCGGTTTGAAAGACATGCCGGAGAGCTTGAGTCCAGCCCGTCGCACCGCCCTGATCACGTTGTCGACGGCCTGCTGCGACGCCGTGACTATGTGCACCTTCGAACCGAGACGCACGCCCGACATCCCGATCGGATCGCGGATGCCGAGCTGCCCGTCGACGAAGAACTCCTGGGCCTTGGCATCGAGGATCGTCCTTCCGACGGGGAGCGCCAGCGTTTTCGCCGCATCCAGAACCGCGTTCACCTCGGCCCTGGCGATCTCGCCCCCGGTGCGCGAGATGGCCACGACGCCGCGGCTGTCGATGCCCTTGATGTGCTCGCCGTCAAGCGTGACCAGGACCCGACCGATGTCAACGTCCGCGCTCCCCTCCGCGTCCTCGACCGCAGAACGGATGGAGAGTGCGGCCCGCTCCATGTTCACGATGACTCCCGCTTCGATCCCCAGGGAGTCCGCCTCCCCGATTCCGAGGACCTCCGGCAGCTCGCGATCGGTGGTATCGGCGACAACGACCTTGATCCTGCTCGATCCGAGATCCAGTCCGACGAGGATCTCACCTCTTCTCACAAGAGAGCCTCCCTCCCGGGCGCGCCCACGGAGCGCGCCTACGAAAACGTCACCACAACCTGATCCCTGAACCTGAGATCTACTGTCTCGGCCTCTCTCCCCCCGTCACGGATATCGGTGAGCACCCGCCACAGGCGTTCGAGGTCACGCGAACCCAGAGCGCCGGAGCCAACTCTGATCTCTGCCCCGTCGGCTACCGTATAGATGACCAGACCCGACCCCGGCGCAATCCTGATTTCCGATATATCCATCCAGAGTCCCTCCGAAACCTCCCGCGCGCGACGCAGAAGCGCGAGCGCGCCTTCGAGCTCCGGAGAAAGCTCCTGAATTCCCGGCTCCACGTTCCCCACCGCCCCGGTGATAACGGGCAGATCGACCGACGGGGTCTGTGCCGCCGCCGGCAGAACCGCCCCGTCATCCGTCACCTCCAGAACATCGTTGGCGCCCACCGACACGAGGGCGGCCGGGCGCTTCTCATCGAGTGTCACGACCACACGGTCCGGGAGGACTCTCCTCACCTGTGCTCTGTCGACGCGAGGGGACGCCGCCACGGCCTCCTCGAGGAGTGAGATCCTGACATCGAGGAGATTGGAGCCCATCACGGCACCTGAGAGTTCGAGGATCTCGTCTTCGGTCAGGACCCTGTTGCCACGGACCTCGAACCGCAACAGAAGAAAGCGCTCCTCGCCTCGCCCCCACCCGGGGGCCCTGGAGATGACCAGCGTCATGCCGGCGACGAGGATCAGCGCCGACGCGACGATGGCGAAGCGCCTGATGCTCCACTCGACACGAGGAAGGTGGAAGGCGACGCGCCTGGTCTTCCCGCGGCGGCCCGGCGCGCCCTTGCGCGGGGCCGTGCGGGTCCGGGCGCCTTTGCGCGGCGCACGGGTCCGGGCGCCCTTCCCTCTGCGGCTCGTGTTCTTGAGGCGAAGTCCTGACACAGCAGATCCTCGTGTCCGTCTGCACGGTCGGCCGTTCCCGCCGACCTCTGTCGTTACTACCGTCTGCCTGTTATCTCGATCTCGAGCTCGAGTGTGACGCCCGCCGCGTCAGCGACGCGCTCACGCACGATCTCGATCAGTTCCTCGACGTCTTCCGAGGTGGCGCCTCTGTCGTTCAGGATGAAGTTGGCGTGCAGGTCGGAGACCACCGCGCCGCCCACACGCAGGCCCTTGAGTCCGACCTCGTCGATGAGCTTCCCCGCGGCGCCACCCGCGGGATTCCTGAACACGCACCCCGCGCACCTCATCCCGCTCGGCTGCGTCTTCCACTTCCTCTCCAACGTCTCCTGCTGTGCCGCCCTGATGTCCGCAGGCTCCCCCGGGTCAAGAGCCAGCTCGATACCCTCAATGAGAATCTCGGGAGAGAGCCCGGTCCCGCGGTAGACGATCGAGAGCTCGTCGCAAGGAATGAACGAGGACGACCCGCCCGGCTTTGACACGGTGACACCCGTAAGGCGGTCACCGACCGACACGCCGAAGCTCCCCGCGTTCGTGACCACCGCACCTCCCGCGCTGCCCGGGATACCGGAGAGCCCCTCCAGACCCGAGAGGCCGTTCTCCGCGCAGAACGAGAGCAGCCTGGGCAGGCCCACGCCACTACCCGCCCGCACTCCAACGTCGGTGCGCGCAAGCGTGGTGAAGGCCTTCATCCCGGTCATCACCGCCCCCTCGATCCCCCCGCTTCTGACGAGAACGTTCGTTCCCCGTCCCAGCAGAGTGACCGGGACACCCGCCTCCGTCAGGTAGTCGCTGCATTCACGGAACGTCGATGGGTCCGTGGGCTCGACGAAGAGGTCCGCCGGACCACCCAGCCCGAAGGACGTGTGCCTGGCCATGGGCTCAGCGACGAGCACCTGCCCGGGCGCCATCCTCTCGAGATCACCGAGTACCTTCGGGTCTGTCTCCACCGCTGTCTCCGTTCGGGTCCCCCGCCCCAGGCGGGAACCCAGTACCGTGACTCCCAGCACCCTCAAACGCCCTCCGGGGATCTCCCCTCGCGGAGGCTGGCGAGGATCCGCTCGCCAACCGTGTAGATGTCTCCCGCGCCGAGCGTGACTACCACGTCGCCCGGTCGGATGATGGTCATCGCCCGCTCGTAGAGCGCGTCCAGCTCCTTCACGTAGTCCGCGTCGTGGTGGCCGTACCTGCGGGCCGCCTCGACGATGTTGGCGCCACTCACTCCGGGAATCGGCTCTTCGCTCGCGGCGTAGATGCCGGCTACAAGGAGGACCGTCGCGTCGTAGAAGCTCCGTCCGAACTCCTCAAGGAGCTTCTGCGTTCGCGTGTATCTGTG
>JAUWLR010000106.1 GCA_030613615.1 Candidatus Eiseniibacteriota bacterium | reverse complement strand
GCCCGGTTAGCGCGCCTGCTTTGGGAGCAGGAAGTCGGAGGTTCGAATCCTCTCGCCCCGACCAGGGCGCGCCTGTAGCTCAGTTTGGATAGAGCAACGGACTTCTAATCCGTAGGTCGCTGGTTCAAATCCAGCCAGGCGTACCAGAATGCGGTGGAAGTAGCTCAGTTGGTAGAGCTCTGGATTGTGGTTCCAGCGGTCGCGGGTTCAAGTCCCGTCTTCCACCCCAGATGTGTAGATTCGGAGCCACGGCGTGTCGATGCGCGCCGTGGCCCGGGTCAAGTTGTGGCATGATATGCTTGCCGCCGCGTCGGCGCGGTGGTAGCCTTGAGCGTGTTCCCGGGCGAGGACGATGGGAGGAGGTGGTGGGGAACGCAGCGTCCGGGAGGGGAGTCCCCGAGCAGCCGTCGGACGATCCCCTTCGGACAGGGCGCTCTCTCAAGGAGCGCGCCTGTTGCACGGACCCGGTACCCCAAGAGAGGATATCTCAATGGCTGGAAGAGGCATCAACAAGGTCATCCTGATAGGCAATCTGGGCGGAGACCCCGAGCTGCGGTCGACGCCAGGCGGAACTTCGGTAGCGAGCTTCACGCTGGCGACGAACGAGAGCTGGACCGACAAGGATGGCACCAAGCAGGAACGCACCGAGTGGCACCGCATCGTCGTGTGGAGCAGGCTCGCGGAGATCTGCGGGCAGTACCTCCGGAAGGGCTCTCAGGTCTACATCGAGGGCAGGCTCCAGACGCGCGAGTGGGAGGACAAGCAGGGGAACAAGCGGAAGACGACCGAGATCGTTGCGCGCGATATGCAGATGCTCGGCGGACGCCCCGAGGGCAGCGGCGCCCGGTCTGAGGCCGGCGCGGGAACGCCCGAGTTCGCCGCGGCGACGGTCAAGATCGACGACGACGACCTTCCGTTCTAGCAGCAGATGGACGACCGGATTCCGCGAGTGCACGCAGCTCGACCGGGAGCCCGGACGACATAGCGCCCTTAGCTCAACTAGGCAGAGCAACTGACTCTTAATCAGTAGGTTGAAGGTTCGATTCCTTCAGGGCGTACCAAACGAAGCGGGGCCGGGATTTCGATTCCGGCCTCGCTTTTGCACAGTGGGCGGTGTTTGGATCGGAGAGCGGGCAGCGTGCGCCGGGCGTGAATCGCGCGCTTCCGCCGCAGCCCGGCCGATTGACACCGGCGCAGACCTCATCTAGACTCAATTGCCATGCATATCGTGTTCGTACATAGGGGTGTGTACCCCGAAAGAATAGGCGGGACCTACAGTTACATCTACGAACTGGGTCGCCGCCTCGCCGCGCGCGGCCACCGCATCCGGGTCATCGCCAGCACTCACGAGCCCGAGGCTCCGGTACCGTACGAGCACGAGGGGATGCTCATCCACAAGTACGTGTTCCGGCGCGTCAATCCCGTGGCGAGTACGCTCCAGCACCTCAGGAACTGCGAGCGGCTCTTTCGCGAGATCGCGGCCGAGAAGGCCGTCGACATTCTGACGATTCACGAGGCACAGCTCGGCTACAAGGTGGCGCGGTCGGCGCTCGGCCGTTCGGTCTGTCAGCTCCCGACGTTCCACGCTCCCGTCTTCCTCGAGTTCCGCTTTGGTGTGCAGTGGGAACTTGAGAAGGAGCGTTCGGCCATGAAGCGCGCGGCCCTCCGGATCACGGCGCCACCCATGGAGTACTGGCAGCGGAAGTATGAACGCGGCGTGCTCGCGGAGGCGTACGCCATCAACGTGCTCTCCGAGTACAGCAAGGGCCATATCGCCAACGAGTTCCCGAGCATCGACCTCGACCGTGTGCACATCATCCCAGGAGGGGTCGACACGGACCGCTTCCAGCCTGCCGCCGATCGCGGCACTCTTAGAGCGCAGCTTGGAATCGACGATAGCGTCGTGGAGCTCCTGACGGTCAGAAAACTCGCCCCGCGCATGGGGCTCGAGAACCTCATCAAGGCGATGCCGCGCATCACGGCGGCTGCGCTGGACCTCGGGCAGCGGGCGCACCTCACCGTCTGCGGAGACGGAGCGCTGATGCCCGTGCTCCGCTATCTCGCGGAAGAGCTCGGCGTCGCGGACGCGGTGACGCTTGCAGGACGGGTGACCGATGACGACCTCGTCCGGCACTATCAGGCGTCTGACCTCTTCGTCCTGCCGACGGCCGCGATGGAGGGCTTCGGCATCTCGACCGTCGAGGCGTTGTCGACGAATCTCCCGGTCGTCGGGACGCCCGCGGGCGCTACGCCGGAGATTCTCCGGGCCATCGATCCAGCGCTCCTGACGCGAGACACGAGCGCCGAGGCAATCGCGGACGCAGTAACGTCCTGGTTGGGCCGGCGCGAGCAGGAGTCCGGGGACGATCGCTACCGGCGGGAGGTGCTCGCGAAGTACTCGTGGGACCACGTGGCCGACCTGATGGAAACCCACTATGAGAACCGGCTCGAGGCGTTCCGGAGGAGGCCGGCGTGAGCGACGGGAACAGGCGCGGGATCCTGAGAGCCGTTGGTGACGTTGCCCTCATCGCGGGGGCGGCACAGGCGCTCATCGAGCGGAGGAGCGCGGCCTGGCGTGAGACGGCGGTGGTTCTCAGCGGGGCGGACATCACCTTCGCGAACTTCGAGATGGCGCTCCCGCGCGGTGACCGTGAGCGGGTCGCAGCCGACGTAAGCCCCGATCTTGTTGGAGTCGCCGCTGCGCTCGATTCGTTCCTCGACGCTGGGATCGACGTGGTCGCGCTGGCGACGAACCACATCATGGATTGGGGTGCCGAAGGACTTTCCGACACGCTGGCGCAATTCCGCGAGCGGGGTGTTGAGACAGTTGGAGCAGGGATGACACTCGACGAGGCCGCGCGCGCCGTCGTCATCGAGCGTGCGGGTCTCAGGGTCGGGTTCGCGGCGTTCACGCCGGAGCAGCGCTGGACCGCCGGACCGGACAGCCCCGGTGCGGCGCCACTCAGATTCGAGCTGGTGAAGAAGGCGCTCGACGGGATGGCGGACGCCGATGTGCGCATCATCTCGCTCCACTGGGGGCTCGAGATGTCATCGTACCCGACCCCCGAGGACCGCCAGCTCGCCCGGCGCATCGCGGGGACGGGCGCCGACCTCATCCTCGGACACCACCCGCACGTCATCCAGGGTGTGGAACGGTTCGGACGGACACACGTCGTCTACAGCATGGGGAACTTCATCTTCGACATCAATGCGGGCCGCGTTGAGCACGGCTTCGATCCGGACGATCTCCGGTCGGGATACATGGTTGAGGCGGAACTCGGCGCGAGTGGTGTGGCGGAGCTTCGAACGGTTCCCGTCTGGCTGGACGACAACGGAATCGGCGCCATTGGGGCCGGCGAGCGCGGCGAGCGCATCACGAAGCGCGTGCGGTCGTGCTCCGAGCGGATCGAAGAGGGCTCCGCCGGCGTATGGGAGCACGCGGGTGGGACACTCGTCAGGCACAAGCTCAAGTGCATGCGGGTCTCCCTCCGGGATGGAGGACTCAGGCTGGTGTTCGGCGAGCTGCGGCACGTGCGCCTGAGGCACTTCAAGCTTCTCTGGGGCTACATCGTTGGGCGTCTCCGGAGCAGGCGCGGGGCGCGGTAGGAATCGCCCGGGTCACGCGGCAGGCAGAGTGAGTGAGGTGCTCGTGAAGTTCGCTGAGAAATCATGGTACCAGCGGAGTCCGGTGGTTGCGCAGAGCGCGATTGTCTCGCTGTACGGTCTGGCCGGGCGCATCGTCCGGAACGGAGCGCAGTTCCGGCATATCCTGGAGGAGCTCGAGGAGAGCGAGTGGTACTCTGCGGACCAGTTCCAGGCGTTGCAGGACGAGAAGCTGCGCAAACTCATCGCGCACTGCTACGAGTATGTGCCGTTCTACCGCGGCGTCATGCGAGCGCGCGGGCTCGTCCCTCGTGACATCAGCACGACCGCCGATCTTTCGAAGCTGCCCTACGTCACCAGAGAGGACCTGCGGACTCGCACGGAGGAGTTCCTGAGCACCGCACCGGAGCGGGGACGCCTCTACCCATCGACGTCGAGTGGAACGACCGGCACGCCGCTCAAGCTCCTGCGGGACCAGTACTCAGTGAGTTTCGAGCAGGCGTCGCTCTGGCGGCACTGGCGGATCGCGGGCGTGCCGCTCTGGGGTCGCCGCGCGACGCTCCGGGGCCACCCGGTCGTCCCGCAGCGGCAGATGGCTCCACCGTACTGGCGCGTGAACCGCGCCGAGAACCAGCTCATCATGTCCGGCTTTCACCTGTCGGATGAGCGGACGCGCGACTTCGCCAACGCCATCAGGGATTTCGGTGCCATCGGGCTCGAGGCTATTCCGTCGGCCGTGTATTTCCTCGCCAGAGCGATGCTCGAGCAGGACATCCGTCTGAAGCTCCGCTGCGTCGTCACCGGGTCGGAACCGGTCTACCCCGAGCACAGACCTGTTATCGAGGAGGCGTTTGGCTGCAAGGTCTTCGACTTCTACAGTCAGTCCGAGCGCGTCTGCTTCGGCATGGAGTGCGAGCTCCACACGGGCCTCCATCTCGCGCCGGAATACGGCATCGTCGAGTACGTCGAGCCCGAGTGGGAGCACGACGAGGGGCTCGTGGAGGTCGTCGGTACCGGTCTCAACAACTACAAGATGCCGCTCATCCGCTATCGAACGGAGGACTTCATAAGCTCCCATCCGAGTCCGTGTCCGTGCGGGAGGGCCATGCCGCTTCTGCCGCCGCTCGACACACGGGCGGGAGGTATCCTCCGGACGCCCGACGGGCGGAACATCGCGTACTCGCTCGTCAACTATGCATTCATGGGCACGAAGAACTTCCGGAAGTCGCAGCTCATCCAGGAAGAGCTCGACCGGATCAGGGTGAAGATCGTACCGGCGCAGGAATACACCGAAGAGGACGGACGTTTGCTCGTCGAGAAGCTGTCATCGTATCTCGGCGAGGGCGTGAAGATAACGCTCGAACTCGTCGATGACATCGAGCGCGCACGGAGCGGGAAGTACCAGTGGATCGTCTCGCATCTGGACCCTCTTCGATCGGGGACCGCGTGATCACCATGGGCGACTCAGGCAAGTTGCGGACGCAGGGGAATGCGTCAGGCACGAACAGGGGGGACAGCGCCGGGAGCGTGGGCGGGGCGCGCCAAGCCCGCGGCCGGCCGCGCCCAGTTCGCGTTGCCATGCTCGGCCCCGCGCTCAAGGTGCGGGGCGGCGTGTCTGCGGTGGTCGCGTCACTCCTGAGGGCATTTCGTTCGGACGGATCCGACGTCCGTTACATCGCCACACATCTCGACGGACCGAAGCTCCTCAAGGCGGCCGCCGCGTTCACCGGCGCCGTGAGGCTTCTGGCCTTGCTCGTCTTCCGGCGGTGCGACGTCGTACACGTGCACATGGCATCGCACGCGAGCTTCTCCAGGAAGTCCATGCTCCTCGGCATGGCACGACGGTTCGGATGCCGGACCATCGTGCACGTCCACGGGGCGGGGTTCGACTCCTTCTTCGACGGGTCTTCACCCGCCCGCAAGCGTGCGATAACGCACACCCTTGAGAGCGCTGACCTTGTCATCGCACTCTCGGGCGAATGGAAGCGGCGCCTGACGGTAATCGCCCCGAGAGCCACGATCCGCGTCCTGATGAACCCGGTCGATTGCGCGGAGTTTGCCGGTGTCGCTGCGGCGCGGCCCGATGTTCCGCCGGACGGAGGGACCATTCTCTTCCTTGGCGCCTTCGGCAGGCGAAAGGGTGTGTTTGACCTCATCGAGGCGGGTGTGAAGGTCGCGGAGCGACGTCCACACGTCGCGTTTGAACTCGGCGGCGACCAGGCCGTCGATGAACTCCGCGCACTCATTACGGAGTCTGGACTTGAGAAGAACGTCCGCGTCCTCGGATGGGTGAGGGGACAGGAGAAGCTTGACGCGTTCACCCGCGCGCACATCTACGTCCTTCCTTCCTATCATGAGGGGTTGCCGATCGGCATACTGGAGGCGCTGGCGGCTGGGTTGCCGGTCGTGACCACGCCCGTGGGAGGCATCCCCGAGGTAGTCAAGGACGGAGTCAACGGGTTCATCATCTCGCCAGGAGATGTTCGGGCGCTTGCCACGTCCATCCTCAGGCTTCTGGATGACGCGGAACTCAGACAGCGCATGAGCGATGCCAATGTCGAGCTCGTCCGGTCCCGCCACGACGCCTCGATTGTGGCGGCCACTCTCTGCGAATGGTACAATGAGATCTGGAACAGGTGACGTGAGGTACTCGCGACAATGCTGCTGGTCTTCCCGATCGCAGACGGCGAGTCCGCCTGCCGATCGGACGCGTATCGACCTACAGTGATGGAGGCTACATGAAGGTCCTGAGAACGCTGGTGCAGGTTCTGTTTCTGGGTGGGGTGGTCGCGCTTCTCGTCAGGGGGCTCGCAGGGCACACGCCCAACACGTGTGAGATCTACTGCCCGTTCGGCGGGCTGGTGGCCCTCTATCCGCTCGTGCGCTACAAGGCCTACGCGTGCGCCCTGACCGAGCTCAACGTCGCGCTCCTAGTCTCGGTGCTCGTGTTGACGCTCGTGTCGAAGAAATCGTTCTGCGGGTGGGTCTGCCCGTTGGGCACGGTTCAGGAGTGGCTGGGCAAGCTGGGGCGGAAGGTGTTCCGCAGGCGCTTCCGTCTGCCGAAGGGCGCGGACCGCGTGCTCATGAACCTGCGCTACGTCATCCTCATCGCTGTCCCGGTGCTGACATTCACCGTCTGGAAGTTCGACCTGGGCTTCAGGGCGTACGATCCGTTCTACATCCTGTTCACCTGGGGCGGGCACGAGACGGCGGCATTCAGTTTCTACATCGTCATCGGCGTTCTTGCGGCGGCGCTTTTCCTTCCGTTCTTCTGGTGCCGCTACCTCTGTCCGATGGGGGCCGCCATGGACCCGTTGTCCAGAGCTGGCGCGCTGCGCATTCGTCGCAACAAGGACAAGTGCACCGACTGCGGTGTGTGCGACAAAGCGTGCCCCCACGCGATCCCGGTGTCGAAGGTTGACGAGGTGACCGCGCGGAACTGCACGAACTGCCTCGACTGCATCGAGGAGTGCCCGGTGGAGGGCGCGCTTGAACTCTCCTGGTTTGGGAAGTAGGGACGGCGTGCGGCGCCGAATCGGTGTGCGCCGGCTCGGCGGAACACGGAAGGAACCGACATGAAAAAGGCAGTCATCATCCCGCTTGCCGTAGCTCTGGTCATACTCCTGGCGTTCGCGACGATGAACGCGTATCGCGTGCCCACCGCGGACGTCTTGTTCGTTGAGGAAGAAGATCGTCCCGCTACCGTTGCGACGGTCGAGTTTGAGGTCTCCGGTCTCAAGTGCCGCGGGACGGCCAGGACCTTCGAGCGGCAGGTTCAGGATCTGCCGGGTATCGTGAGCTTCGTCGCCTACACTCGCACGCACACCGCGATCGTCGAGTACGATCCCGCTCTGACGGACCCGGACGCGATTCGGGAGGCGTTCGAGGAGCCCATTCTTCACGAGGGCAAGTTCTACGAGGTCTTCAAGATGGTGTCGGTGAGGGCGGAGTAGCGACACCGCCGGGGCGCGTCCGCACGGAGCCCGTCAGTTCGGAGCTTGCTTGACAGGGAGTCATTTTTTCGGTAGATTGAAGTATGCGCGCTGTGCGCACGGCTCGTTGACAGTTCGAGATGGGGGCGATCTGGTTTCGACGGGGGTGAGAGAAACGCGGATGGCATGTCGAGGTCCCGTTGGCTCGTAAAACAAACGGGGACTTTTCAACTGCCGACTATACACCGGCATACGTCTGCTAACTAGTTTCACTAGTTAAGCTTGACGCGTCCCGCCCGGTTTGGCCCGTGGTGCCGGGACGGGGCGTCGCTTACACGGGCTAGCTTCCGAACTTGACCGCTGGGCGAGGAGGCGAAGTTCTCACGGCGGCTGGCATCCTGGGTATCCCGCCCGTTGGAGACCCGGGAAGCGAGATCAAAACATCGGGCTATGCATGTAGAGGTCCGCGCGGAACCACTTTCGGACGCGGGTTCGATTCCCGCCGCCTCCACCAGTACATAGAGAGAGCTCCGGTCCTTGTGACCGGGGCTCTTGTCGTGTACGGATTCCGGGGGCTGCTGCGGGCGATCCGCCAGTTCGCGGCCTTCCCGCTATTGGCCGAAGCTCCGTTCACTTTTCAGTGTCGTTCCCCCCCCCGCAGTCGCTGGCACTCCCTGAAACGAACTTGACTAACTGGCACACGCGTGCTAGCATCGTCTGTACGATCAGTCCGAACATCATGAACAGTCCGACCCTTACCCGGGGTCGCTGACGGCGTCCGAGTTCTCCGGACCCCGCAGCGGCGCCGGGCCGATAAGCGCCAGCCTGCGTTACATTCCTTACGGTTGACCACCACATGTATCAGGTGCCTCCATTCTTTTCCCGGGGCCGTTGACGGGATCCGATCTCTCCGGATCTCCTACGGCGCCGGGCCGACCAGCGCCAGCCTGCGTCATAGGAACCCCAGGAGCTGACCAGCAATTGCTGCACATGACCCGGTTCCCACTCGGCGTCGCTGACGAAACTCGATTCCATCGGATTCCGAGCGGCGCCGGGTTGAGCGCTACACGGCGATCGTCGCTGGTTCGACACTACTGACAAGGTTGCGACCTGAGAAGGAGGTGAGAGCTGACGCGTGTGAGTGTGGTGTGAGTCGAGTGTAGTTGGAATGAGTTGGGCTGCGGCTGGAGGTACAAGAGGCCTATTGAGCGATGGATTCGAGAGGAGAGAAAGGATGCGCAAGATATCGATTGTCTTGATG
>JAUWLR010000053.1 GCA_030613615.1 Candidatus Eiseniibacteriota bacterium | reverse complement strand
GGGGGGCCGGCCGCCCTGCGGCCCGGCCGCCCTACGAGGTGCATGCGAAGGAGGTGGTTGCAGTGAGTGTCGTCTACATGGACCACAATGCGACGACGCCCACGGACCCTCGTGTGGTCGAAGCGATGCTGCCTTACTTCGGCGAAAGGTACGGGAACCCGTCGAGTCCGTACGAGCTGTCGCAGTGGACGCGCCGCGCCGTGGAGGGCGCAAGGGAGACGGTGGCGGCGTCGATGGGGTGCGCGCCGAGAGAGATAGTATTCACGAGCGGGGGCACGGAATCCGACAACATCGCCCTCAAGGGTGTGGCCTTCGCCAATCTCGAGCGGACCGGCCACATCATCACGACGGGTATCGAGCACCACGCCGTTCTGCACACGGCCACGTATCTGAGAGACAGATTCGGACTCGACGTGACCTTTGTGGGAGTCGACGAGACCGGAAGAGTGGACCCTGCGGATGTGGAACGCGCGTGCCGCGAAGATACGATTCTCGTCTCTGTCATGCTTGCGAACAATGAGGTCGGAACTGTGCAGCCCGTGAGAGAGATCGCGGCGATCGCGAGAGGGCGCGGCATTCTCGTGCACACGGACGCGGTTCAGGCGATCGGGAAGCTACCCCTGGACCTGGGCAAACTCGGGGTCGACCTCCTTTCGATGTCCTCGCACAAGATCTACGGCCCGAAGGGAGTCGGCTTCCTCTACGTCAGGAGGGGCGTGTCCTTCGACCCGCTGTCTCATGGGGGGAGCCCCGAGTGGAGCGTCCGCGCCGGCACGGAGAACGTCCCCGGCATCGTGGGGCTCGCACGGGCGCTGGAACTCGCCGTGGGTGGGATGCCGGAGGAAAGCGCCCGTCTCAATGGCCTGACCACGCGACTCGAGACGGGCATCCTCGAGAGGATACCCGACGTGTCCATCAACGGACACCCGACGGAGCGTCTTCCCGGGACGCTGAACGTCTCTCTGCACTACGTTGAGGGAGAGAGCGTGGTCCTTGCACTGGACATGGAGGGCATCGCCGTCTCCACGGGCTCGGCCTGCACCACGGACTCCGCGGAGCCGTCGCACGTGCTATCGGCCATGGGTGTTCCGGCGAACATCGCACAGGGCTCCGTCAGGTTCGGCCTGGGGCGTTCTACCACGGAGGCCGACGTTGACCTGGTCCTTGACGTGCTCCCCGGCGCCGTCGAACGCCTGCGAGCCATCTCGCCACTCCATCACCGGAAAGGGTAACCACCGTGCGCCTGCGGGCATTCACGGCGCTCTGCGCCGCTGTTGCGCTTTTTCTTGTCGTGTTGGCACAGGCGGCCGGCGCTGCCGCTGATGCTCCGGCGCGCGAGCGTCTGAGCGGCGGCGACATCACTGTCTTCTACCGCCCGGCGGACGCCCGCCCGGCCGCACGGATCCTCGAGATAGCCGTGTCACGGGGCAACGCCGTGGCGAAGCGCGCGGGCCTGACCGAACTGGGACCGGTGACGATCTACGTGGCCTCCACCGCAGACGAGTTCCGGGCCCTGACGTACGGGGGCGTGCCTGACTGGGGCGCCGGATGCGCGTTCCCCGCCCGCGGCGTCATCGTGCTCAGGAATCCGATCACGGCTCCTGACCCTCTCCACATGGAGGACGTTGTCGTTCACGAGATCGGCCACGTGGCGGCAGGACGCGTCCGCTCCGGTGTTCACGTCCCGCGGTGGGTTCACGAGGGTATCGCGATGACGTTGGCGGGGGAGTGGCGCCTGCCCCGGTCGTCGGTCTTGGCGGGCGCGAGCGCCAGTGGCGGGCTGATCCCGCTCGATGAGCTCGCCGTTGCGTTCCCGGCAGGCGCTGCCGACGCCATGCTCGCCTATTCCGAGAGTTTCTACGCCGTTCGGTTCCTCATGGAGGAGGCGGGCTCGGCGACGCCGGCAGAGGTTCTCTTCGGGATCGCAGCGGCCGCCAGCTTCGAAAAGGGCGTGGAAGCGCTTTCGGGACGCACGCTCGAGGTCTTCGAACGTGACGCGCTGGCCTCCTTCCGGGGGCGTTTCGGCTGGGGCGTGTTCCTCTCGCGATGGAACGTGATGTTCGTGGCGGTGGCGCTGCTCTTGCTGGCCGGGGGAGCGGCGCGCCTTGCCCGCTCTCGCCGATTGCTCAGAGAGTGGGAGTTGGAGGAGAGCGGACGTTCGGACGGCGCACATCGACCGGCGGGTCGCTCTGACTCCGGCTGGAACTAGACGAGGTTACGAAGTCGTCCCCCCTCCCGCCGCCACAGGCTGGAGGGGTGAGGGGTGATTCGGTTTGACACCCGAAAGAGGCGTTGCTATACTGCCGTGGGGAGGTTGGAGGGCTAGTCCTAATTGGTAAGGCAGCGGTCTTGAAAACCGCCGGGCTCACGCCCTTGGGGGTTCGAGTCCCTCGCCCTCCGCCATTCTGAGTCTGTGACAGCTGCGACATGTGAGGAGAGGTGCCCGAGTGGCTGAAGGGAGCTGCCTGCTAAGCAGTTGTACGGGTAACTGTACCGAGGGTTCGAATCCCTCCCTCTCCGCCAGATACGAGAAGCGCCCATAGCTCAATTGGATAGAGCGTCTGGCTACGGACCAGAAGGTTGGGGGTTCGAGTCCTCCTGGGCGTACCAAGAGCGCCTCCTCTCCACCGCGAGAGGGGGCGCAACTCATGTACGCCGCTGTCGCGGCGACCGGGCCGGGGAGCCCCGTGGAATTCCCCTCGATCCCGATTTGGGGTTGCGCCCCGCCCCGTCGTCTGTTATCAGAGGGCGGGGCGGGGAGAGGGTGGGATGAGGAATCGTCCGCAGGCCGGAACATGAGGAGGGCTCAAATGAAGGTGCTACGCCCGCTCGTTGTGCTGGTGGTGCTGGGAGCCGTCGCTCTCGGGCTGTTCGGTTGCTCGGAAGACAAGGGCGCCGACGAGGCGGCGACGGCCGATCAGCTCTTCGCTCAGGGTATCGCGTACCTTGAGAATTCCATGGCAGGCGTGAATCCGGAGGAACCGCCCTGGATGTGGGACATCAACATGGGACAGGCCAACAGTTACTTCGAGGACGCCCTGGACATCGACCCCGACCACTGCGGGGCGCTGATGATGGCAGCGATAACGAGGATCGCGATGGTGCTTCAGGACCCGGACCTGGCGGATATCATTGACGGCCTGTTCCCCGATGAGGGACGCGGGCCGGGCGGCCCGGGTGACTTCCTCTTCCGCGCGCTCAGGAAACCCGACGTCTATACGGCGGCCAGGCGTGTCAGGGAATCCTGCAGAAGCGACTTCGCGTTCTCCGAGCTTCAGGACTTCATCGAGGCGGAGGTGCTGCCCGCTCTGGACTACGCGGACGGCAACCTGGAGCAGTTCGAGGACCAGGACTGCGTTGTGCTCCTCAACATCGAGGTGGACGCGAAGCGCGAGGCGGTCGAGATCGAGATCGACGCCACGGACGCGTTCCTCATGCACGCGCCGCTCGATGTTCTGCAGGCCGTGTTCTACATCGCCGTGAGCTACAACGTCGATATGGAGGAGGGGCAGACCCTTCAGTATCTCATCGACGTCGATCCGGACTTCCTCACTCTGAGGCCGGGCGACAACATGGCGTCAGCATATGCGGAGCTCTGGGAGATGCACGACCATCTCAGCGCGGGTGCGTCGTCGCTCGCCAACGAGATGGATCCGCAGGACACGGATCTCTTCACGAACACCGACGACGAGGGGTGGATCCCGCTGGGCGCGGGCTTCGCCGACAGTCTGGCCTTTGTCGCGGGGGAGATGCTCGACGCTCTGCAGAACGGGCTGATCTTCAACCCGGCGGAGGACACGGGTAACCCGGCAGCGCCGGCCTTCGACATCCTCGTCGACCTGGAGGAGTTCTTCACCGACCCGCTCGATCCCATCACGGCTTACTTCCCGGCTCACACGTGGTCCGACCCAGAGAGTATGGTCGTCACGCAGCCGATCTACTTCGAGGACCCGACATTCAGCGACATCACCCCGGACATGACGAACGAGAAGTGGGGCCAGTTCTTCGACTGGCTGATGGCGGAGTAGGGGGAGAGGGGGGCCGCCTGCCGGAGGGCCGGCAGGAATCGTGAACGCGGGGTCAGCCATTCAGGTGCGTTTCAGGACGCGGATGCTGCAATATATCCGCGTCCTGCGCATTTGGGGCGACTGACACCCGGAAGTGGCCGTACGGAGGCGAGAAAACCCGGCAGTTTCGCACAGGTAACGGGATTTCGGCACGAACTGTGCAACCACGGGGCGAGGGGAAGTCCCCGCGTGAGCGATTCCTAAGAAGAGCTTGTGGCTCCATCGCTGGAGGTTTCGTGCCCATCATCATACACACGTCCGATGTTCACCTCGGCGCTCCCCTCGGCTGGCTTGGCCCGCGGGCGGCGGAGCAGAGAGAGGAACTCAGGCGAACGCTGAGCAAGATCGTTGACCTGGCCATCGACCAACACGCGGACGCCCTCGTGGTCGCCGGCGACCTGTTCCATTCCAACAACCCGTCGGCGGCAACGGTGCGCTTCGTACTGAGGGAATTCGCGCGGTTGACGAGCGAATCGAGTGCGAGCGTCGTCCTGCTTCCGGGCTCCCATGATTCGCTCGGCATCGAATCCGTCTACACGAGCTACCGGGACGAGTTCGGCAGGCTCGAGCGCGTATCGGTGCTCGGCCTCGAGGATCGCAATTCAGTGGCGATCGAGCAGGCCGGGCTCAAGATCCACGGCTATCCTCTGGGGAGCCACCGGCTGGATGACAGCGCGGGCGACCTGGAGCCGGACCCGGCGTTTGCCTTCAACGTAGTGGTCCTGCACGCCGCGGCCGAGGAGAGCGATGTCGAAGACGCACAGCCCATCGCGGCGTCCGATCTCCCGGGTGAGGGCTGGTCCTACTACGCGCTTGGACACCTGCGGTCGTGGCATGAGATCGAGGGCGTCGGCATGCCGGCCGTCTATCCCGGGTCACCTGAACTCGTGGTAATGGACGGTGGAGGTCAGGGCCACGTCGCGCGAGTCGAGTTGAGAGCAAGCGGGACGATCGTGTCGAAAGTGCGCGTCGGGGCCAGGAGCGTCATGGAGGCCAGAGTCGAGTTGACTGACGCGTCGGACTCGTTCTCGATAGCCGAGCAGGTCAGGCAGCAGGCACACTCGAATCCCAACGCGGTTCTCCGGCTGGTGCTGACCGGGCTGACGTCGGCCGAGGCCGGGATCGACGACTGGGACCTTGTGGAGGAGCTGGCGGCCGAGTACTTCTTTGTTTGTCCTCCCGTCAGGGACTACCACGTGAGGGTGAGCGACGAGGACTTCGTCCAGCTGCCCGAGCGTATGGTGGTCGGGCGATTCGCGAGACACATGCGATCGAGGCTCGAGGAGGCCGAAAGTGAGGAGGAACGTCAGGAGATCGAGGACGCCCTCCAGCTTGGCGTGGCGCTCCTTCAGGGAAAGGACGCCATAGGATGAGAATCCGACGCCTGAGACTGGTCAACTTCAAGCGCTTCGCCGACCATGAGGTCGTGCTGGAGCCGGGGCTCAACCTGATCGTCGGCCCGAACGAGGCCGGCAAGAGCAGCGTCGCTGAGGCTCTGTCGATCGTGCTCTTTGCGGACCCGGCTTCGAGGTCGTCGTCGTTGAGATCTCTCGAGAAGTGGGGTGGAAGCGGTGGGATGAAGCTGGAGCTGGACTTCGAACAGGGAGACAGCAGCTACACACTGACGAAGGACTTCGGGGCCGGCACGGCGGAACTCGCACGCTGCACCGAGGGCGACGTCATTACGGACCGCAGTGAGATAGATCGCATCATCGCGGGCGTCGTCGGATTCGAGACGCGCGAGGCCTTCGAGTCGATAGCCTCGGTGTATCAGGACGACCTTGCGTCGCTCGAGGGACTTGGCGGGCAGGCGCGGCGCGGCGCCCTTGTCCCGCTCATCGAGCGGAAGATGACGAGCTCGAGCGGAAGGGTCGACGCGACACGGGTCATCGATACGATCTGCGGCAGGATCGACCGGCTGAAGGTCGGGCTGGACAAGTCGGCCAAGCACCCCGGTCCGCTGAGGCGACAGCGCGACCGGCGAGACGAACTCCTGCGGAGAGCGGCGGTCATTCGCAAACGGTGGGACGACACGCAGCGCGCCAGGAGCGAGCTGGCGCGGGAGCGCGAGGAGTTCATCGTTGCCTCGCAAGAACTGGGAGGCCTCGACGAGACCTTCCTGAACGAAGAGACCAGGCGAGGTCAGCATGAGGAACTGAAGCGGCTGCAGGTCAAGTTCGACGAGCGCGCGACCAAGATCGGCCGCATCCGGAAGCTGCGTGGAGATGTCGCGGACGCCTGGGACGCACTGGTTCAGGGTTCACGTGAGCAGGAGAAGGAAGCGATTGCCGCCAAGGCGGCGCTCGATGCGCTGGACGACAGGGTTGAAACGCTCAAGGGGCTTGTCCCCGGAGTCAAGAGCCCGGTGGACCTGCGACCCGGCGTCGGGGTGGTGGTCGTCGGAGTCGCGGCGGTTATCATTGCAGTCGTTCCTCTCCTGGTGGACGTGGCGGCCGCTGTCAAGTGGGGCATGGTCGTGGTCGGCGGTGGACTGGGTGGGTGGGCGCTTTTCCTGCTGCGCAAGGCCGCACGTGTCTGGAGCGCCGCAGAGGAGATCAGAAGTGTGGTCCAGGAGAGGAAGAAGCGCGAGACTGTGCTGAGCGCGTCGCTCCTGAAGCTGGGCATACGCACCTACGGAGGACTCGAGGAATACGCGGCCAAGCAGGACGAGGCGAGGCGCAACGCGGACGTCTGGAACGCGACCCTCTACGAAGTGTGCGAGGGGAACGATCCCGAGGCTGTGGAAAGGGAACTCCAGACAGAGGTTGCCTCGCTCGAGGGCCGCATTCTGGAGATGGAGGGGGGCGCGAGAGATGCGGCCGCGAGCGGCACGGTCGTGACCGCAGTCGACGTGTCGAAGCTGCGCGGCGAGCGCGAGGAACTCGGGGCACGTGTGGACGAACTGAGAGAGAGCGTCAAGCGTCGCGAGGCTCAACTCGAGGGCATGGAGATCGACGAGACACTGCCGGATATCGAGGCGGAGATCGAGCGCGTCACAGGCGAGATCGCCGGACTCGAGCGGAACATAAGAATACTGACATTGGCCAGAGACTCACTGACGAAGGCGATGGCGAGCGCCAACGAAGAAGCCGCAACGGTGCTCGAGCCTATCGTCGGCCGCGTGCTCTCGCGGTCCACGCTCGGACGGTACGCGCGCGTGATGATGGCCGACGACCTCAACCTGACGGTCACTACACCCTCGGGGACTCCTTCGGCGCCGCCCAGTCTGGAGACGTCGGACTTGAGCAAGGGGACACGGGACCAGCTCTACTTCGCGGTCAGATACGCACTTCTGGAATTCCTTTCCCCCGGAGACGGCTCACCGCTTATACTCGACGATGCGCTCGTCCACTGGGATCCCACGAGGCGCTCCGCCACTCTGGAGCTCCTCGACGAGATCTCGGCGAAGAGGCAAGTGCTGCTCTTCACCTGCGAGGGGTACGGTAGCGAGTTCGCTGATTCGCTCGTGCTGCTCCCAAGCGTGTAGGACGGGCCGCGTTCGACCTGCTAATCCAGCATGCACCACACGCGCTTCCCTGAGGGAAGAGCGTGTGGGCGCGTGCGTACGCTCCGGAGGGAGTGCGTGAAGCGGGAACGATGCCCGAAGTGCGGTGGGCGCCTTGACATCGAGGGCGAGAGCTGGAGCAGGGCAGAAGGGACGGTGGAACGCTCGTTCCGGTGCCGCGCGTGCGGCGAGCGTTATGCAGCGTCCGTTCGCTGGACTCACCCGGGTTCGCCCTCCCAACGCACACCGGGGAAGAGGCGCTTCCCGGTCCTCGTCCTTGCGTGGGTTTCCCTGGTACTCATGGCCCTCTGGGTCGTCCTCAGGTCTCTCGACTACGGGAGCGTGAGGGTGGCGGTCTACGGGGCCCTCGCCCGTGGCGCCGAGGCATTCCTGCACCCGGCGTGGGCCGTGCTCCTGCTGGGACTCACCGCGTTCCTTTTCCTCGTGGCACGAAGGCAGTCCGTTCCGCTGGCGGTGTCGGCGGCGGTGGCGCCTGCGGTGCAGTTGAGGGCCGAGCCGCCGGGGATGATCTCCGTGGTGGTCGCGGGCTCGCGGGACGCCGTGGCGCGGGATTGGGTCCTCGAGCGGAATCCACTCGAGGAGGAACGCGTCGTCGAGGCGTTCCATGCACTCGCGCGGAGGACCGCATCGTTCGCTGAGGCAAAGGAGAGCGGAGGCTTCAGCCGCGCACAGATAGACGACGCACAGCGGGAGCTCTACGCTCTCGGTCTGGCGATCGGAAGCACTCTCCTGGGCGGGTCGAGCGAGGTCGCCGACGCTCTGGTCGACCTGCCGGGTGACCACCTGCAACTTAGTGTTCAGGCCGAGCTCTCGGGGATTCCCTGGGAGCTTATTGTCGCCCGCAGGGGCGGCGAGTTCCTCTGGCAGCTCTTCTCCGTGACGCGCCAGCTCCGCGACACCGCCGCGGTGAGACCCGGATCAGCGAGGCGCGGCGGCCGGTGCCGGCTGCTTCTTCTCGCCAATCTGGAGGCGGGGGTGCCCGGCCGGGAGCTACCGGCGGCGGAGCGTGAGGCGGCGGACCTTCTGGAACTGGGCGCCACGAAGCCCGACCTCCTGCGAGTCGTGAGGAAGTCGCCGCGGTCGGCGGCCGAGTTGCGTCAGCTTCTGGGAGAGGGATTCGACGTCCTGCACTTCGCCGGCCACACGGGCGCCGCCGATGGCCTGGAACGCGGCTGGGTGCTTGGCGACGGTACGCCTGTGAGCCCGGCAGAACTCCTCTCGGACGGAGTCCCGGTGCCGACCATCGTCTTCGCGAACGCGTGCAGTTCGAATCCGTCCAGCCGGCGTGAGAGCGTGGCCGACGCAGCGCGCGCCCTGATGCTGGCAGGAGTTCCCGCCTACCTTTGTACTCTCGCCGAGCTGCACGACGCCGGCAGCGCCGATTTCAGCGTTGCGTTCTACAGGGCGGTTCTCGGCGGAGCGACGCTGGGCGCCGCGGTGACGGCGGCGAGAACGGCGCTCCTTGGCCGGCACCCGATCACTTGGGCAAACTACGTGCTGTACGGCGACCCCGCGCTGACCCTACGTGGGAGTTTCTCCGCACGTTCCCCGGCGAAGAATTCCGGCCACTCAAGCGACTGATGACAGGAAGGAAGCGGACCGGGTTGACGGCTCGAGACGACACTGATCCGGGAATCAACGGTATGATAGACAGGCTCTGCTCCGGGGATTCCGGCGCGTGGTCGGAGTTCACAGAGCGGTACAGGCGCCTTATCTACAGCGCGATTCACCGGGTGAACGGCCGCTACGGAGCCGAGTGGGACGAGACTGTCCTGGACGAGCTGTTCGCGGAAGCGATGTACAAGCTGCTGAGACAGAACGGGCGCGCCCTCAGGTCCTGGAAAGGCCAGTGCAACCTGGAGACGTGGATCTACCGTATCGTCAGAAACGTCTGCATCGACCGCCTGCGGAAAGAGGGCCGTCGCGGCGAGGTGCCGGAACTCGAGGACGGAGCGAGGGGGGGCGCCGGACCCGGAGACGGGACGCCGTCCGGGAGGGAGAACAGGGACCTCAGGATCTCGCTTGAACAGGCCATTGACCGGGCACTGACGACCCGGGAGGCACTGGCCGTCAACCTGATTTACTTCGAGGGATTCACCTACCGGGAGGTCGGCGAGCGTCTGGGACTGACGGTAGGGGCGATGAGTGGCCTGGTCTACCGGGCGTTGGCGAAGCTGCGGGCCGTGGGCGGCGTGGCGCGCTACTGGGAAGAGAGGTAGGCGGAGCATGAGGCGGAGCTGTCCGGACAAGGAGAAGCTGCTGCTCTACGCGGAAGGCGAGCTCACGGGTCGCGATGCGGAAGACGTTGGCTCGCACGTCGCGGATTGCGAGACCTGCGCGGAGACGGTGTCGGGCTTGCGTGCGGTGGGGGCCGTGCTGCGAAGGGCGGGGCTGCGAAGTACGGGCGGTCCCGGGGTCACCCTCTCGCGCACAGGTTCGGGCGGACTGACCGGCGCCTCGCGCTTGGCCAGTTGCCCGGACACGGAGACCATTGCCGGCTACGTCGACGGTTCGCTCGAAGGTGGTCGCGCCGGCGAAGTGGAGAAACACCTCGTGTCGTGCCGCACGTGCCTAGGCCTGGTCGCGGACCTCTGGGCCATGTCCGGCGTGGCCGAGCACGACGCGCCAGACAGCGTGGTTGCCGGTGTACTGGCGCGGTTGGAGGGTGAGTCGCGTACGGCAGTGCTGCGCTGGACCGAGCGGTCGATCGAGCTTGTCCGGGACTTCGCGTCCGCGTGGACGCGAGGCGCGGGCCGTCCTCCCGTATTCCTGCCGGAGCTGGCCGTGGCGACAAGCAGAAGCTCAGGCACCGAGGTGAGGCTTCACTGGAGCGGAGAGGGAGGATCGGCCGTGGAAGGTGTCGTCCGTGCCGAGGGACGAGCGTCGTCGCTGACGTGTCGTGTGACGGTGGGAGGGACTCCTGCCGTGGCGGTTTCCGCAGTGCTGTCCTCGGACGAGGTGACGACGGGCCCGGAGTCCATGGACGCCGATGGGCGCTTCGGTCCGTGGCCCCTGGGGCGAGGAGAGAACATACTGCGCCTGACCGGACTGCCCGCGGAGGCGGGCGACACCGCGCAGCTTGTCATCCTGCTTGCCGCGCCGGGGGAGGAGCCTGAGTAGGGTCTGCCGCTCCGCTTCTCGCGAAGCCTACGGACCTTTGAATGCTTACGGCCCGTCACGGGGCCACCTTCGTGTTCTCTGCCCTCCTTAGGTCCCCTTGCCTGGTTCCCCTCCCAGGGTCCCCCTGAACTGCCTGCCCCACGCCGGCCGGATCGTCCGCAAGGCGCTTGCGAGGGCCTCTGAGAGCCTTTCAGCGTGGCACAGGTCTTGCATTTGAACCTGCTGACCAGGGGAGGCTTCCACTCTGGAAGGGGACGGGAGGCTCCCGAAAGCCCGATTCTCGAGGTTCCGCAATGGCGGTGCGCCGGGGTGCCCGAACACCTCGTTGGTGGGACCGGCGTGGCACATCGCTGGGGGTTGCATCATGCACGCGAAAAGGGCGAACTCCCGGGGGGGAACGGTGCGGAGTTCCAGGCCGATACGTTTCTGGGCCTTTACGGCCGCCGGGCTCGTGATGCTCACAATGGCCGCCCTGCGCATGGACGAGCTGACGTGGGGGGCGGTAGGCATCATGAGCGCGTTGGGAATCGCGACCAGCCTCTTCCCGTTTCAGGTGGACAAGAGAACGACCGTCACGTTCGGACCCGCGGTCTTCATGGGTTCCATAGCACTCTTCGGTGCGGTGGTGGCCGTGTGGGTCGCGGCCGTATCGTGTCTGCTGCTCGAGGTGGTGCGTTACCGCAGAGGTGTCCTGCCCGCGTTCGGCAGAATCGGCATTCGGGTCATCGCGGTGCTCGCGGCGTCCGGTGTCTACATGAGGATCGGCGGCGTTGTGAATCCCGCCGGGCTGTCGATCGCCGCTGTGGCCAGGTTCGTCGTGATGTTCGCTACCTACGCGGTGATCACCGGCGTCCTCGAGGCGTCATTGGAGGACCCGGGAAGCGGCAGGTTCCGACGGTACGCAAGGTGGTTCTCGGGACGGGGTGTCGTGATCGAGCTGGCAATGCTCCCACTGTCACTGCTTCTCGTTGCGTCGTACATACCTGGCGAGCCTGCGGCCTTCCCGCTTCTGATCGTAGTCATCATCATATCGAGTGCGGCCGGCCAGAAGCTCTGGGAGACTCAGCAGACGCTGCTCGACAGAGTGGGACAACTCAAGGTACTGAACTCGGTCGGCGACGCGCTGACGTGTGCGGTCAGGCTGGACGACCTTGTCAGACTGGTTCACCAGCAGACGGGGAGCCGGCTCTCGGTTCCGATGCTCTCGGTAGCGCTCCACGACGCGGAAAGGGATACTCTGGAGTTCAGGACCTGCGTTCTGGACGACTGCGAGACAGCCTCGAGCACGGCCGACCCGGGGACCTCGTACACGGGCTGGGTTGTCGCGAACCGGGAGGTCCTGTACGTTCCGGACCTGCGGAAGGACGAGGAGCGGACTCTGGCGACGCCGCTCTCCGAGTGCGCAGAAAGCAGGGGTGTGGAAGTCCGCTCGTGGCTGGGAGTTCCCCTGAGCGCAGAGGACAAGCTCGTGGGCGTGCTCTCCGTCATGAGCGACCGTCCCAGGGCATTTGGTGAGTCCACCGTGGAACTCGTGACGATCATCGGAGTTCAGGTGGGGAAGTCCTTGCGCACCGCGCGATTGTACGAGCAGCTCGAAGCGGCCCACCGGGCGGCCGAGAGCTGGGGCAAGGAACTGGAGCAGAAGGTCGACGAGCGGACCAGAGAGCTGAGAGAGGCGAGGGAAGAGCTGGAATTCCTCAACGAGGGTCTGGAGCAGCGAGTCGAGGAGAGAACTCAGGAGCTGAGAGACGTGCAGGCGAGGATCGTGCAGTCCGGTCGGCTGGCCGCCGTGGGGGAGCTCGCCGCCGGCGTGGCGCGTGAGCTGAACAACCCGCTGGCCGGCATACTGGGCTACGCTCAGTACGACCTGGAGAAACTGAAAGACGCTGATGTCGAATCGCTGACGCAGGACGACCTGGACAAGGTCACGGGGCACCTGACTTTCATAGAGCGCGGCGCGCGGAGGTGCACGGAGATAGTCAAGAACCTGCTGCGCTTCGCGAAAACCTCTCGCTGCTCGTTGACCGAAGTGAACGTGAACGGACTCATCGAGGAGACGCTCGGGTTCACCACCCGCGAGCTTTCCAACAGGGGAATAGAGCTCAAAACGGACCTCGCCGACGGAGAATTGCAGGTGATTGGTGATCCGAGGCAGCTGCAGCAGGTGTTCGCGAACATCATCCTGAACGCCCGCAAGGCGATGCAGTCCGGGGGCCGTCTGTCGGTGAAGAGTGCATGGGTTCCTCAGGAGAGCGGCGGCGACAGGATCGCGATCAGTTTCGGCGACACGGGCTGCGGGATATCAGGTGAGAACCTGGTCAGGGTCTTCGAGCCGTTCTTCACGACGGGCGAGGTGGGCCAGGGCAGCGGGCTAGGCCTGTCCGTCAGCTACGGCATCGTGAAAGACCACGGCGGCAATATCGATGTAGAGAGCAAGGTCGGGGTAGGATCAACGTTCACTGTCCTCCTGCCAGCGGCGGGGAGCGTTGGCAGTGAGAACCTGTGTGAGGGAAGAGCCTAGTGGATCAGCTGAACGCCCCAGAAGAAACGAGCGAAAGCGCCGAGACGAAGGACCAGTCTGAGGAGAAGAACCCCGTTCGCCTGCTCATCGTGGACGATGAGGAGATCATGCGGGAGTTCCTCCATGAGGTCCTTAAGGACGAGGGTTACGTGATAGACCTCGCCTCCTCGGGCAAGGACGCGCTCAGGCAAATGAACGCATCGGAGTACGAGATCATCCTGACTGACATCGTCATGCCCGAACTCGACGGACTGGGTGTCGTTGCGGCGACGAAGAATCTGCCCTACAGCCCGAGCGTCATCGTGATGACCGGGTACGCCTCCATGGAGACGGCGGTCGAATCGATGAAGCTCGGAGCGGCGGACTACATCACCAAGCCTTTCAACATCGATCAGATAAGAATCGTCGTGAGGAACGCCATCGAGGAGCGCGTGCTCAAGGCTCGCGCCGCGGAAGGCGAGTTCTACAAAGAGCTGTCGCGAAAAGACGGCCTGACGGAGCTCTACAACCACCGTTTCTTCCACCAGCTTCTGGAAACCGAGGTCTCTCGGGCCGAGCGCTACGACAGGGTCGTCAGCCTGCTGATGATAGACATCGATGATTTCAAGACCTACAACGACTCGCACGGGCACCCCGCCGGCGACCTGGCGCTCCGCAGGCTAGCGCAACTTCTCAAGCAGTCGTCGCGTAACTGCGACTTCGTCGCCAGGTACGGAGGAGAGGAGTTCGCGATCATCGTGCCGGAGATCAGCGCTGATTCCGCCAGGCGGATGGCAGAGAGACTCCTGAAGCTGATAGACGAGTCCGAGTTCGAGGGCGAAGAAGTTATGCTGGGCGGGCGGCTCACGATCAGTCTGGGCATTGCCACGTTCCCGATGCAGGCGTCCAGCAAGAGCGAACTGGTTGAGCACGCCGACCAGGCGTTGTACAGGGCGAAGGGTCTGGGCAAGAACCGGGTCGTCGTGTTCGGCGAGGAGAGAGTGAACTAGCGCGTCTCTCAGGTGTGGAAGATCGCGAACGGCCCCCGGGCGCCAGGCAGGCGCGGGGGGGGCCGAACTCGTGTGGGTGGGGTTGACACGCACCCCGGCCACTGCTAGGTTGTAGCTCAAGCGCGCGACCGCGAGAGGGGAGGCCACGAACGAGCGGCCAGAACGACAGAGACGAGCTGTGGATGCGCGCGGCTCTCGTGGAGGCCCGGGAGGCATACGAATCCGGCGAAGTGCCCGTCGGCGCCGTGGTGGTAGTGGGCGATCGCGTGGTCGGCCGCGGCCACAACCAGGTCGAGGGTCTCGGCGACCCCACCGCGCACGCGGAGATCCTGGCGATCGGCGCGGCCTCCCGCTCGCTCAAGGCGACGCGCTTGACGGAGGCCAGCATCTACGTTACGATGGAACCTTGCCCAATGTGCGCGGGGGCCATTGTGCTCGCAAGACTGAGCCGGCTGGCCTACGGCTGTCCCGACCCGAAGTCAGGGTACTGCGGATCACTCGGGAACATCGTCGACGACCCGGCGCTCAACCACAGGGCAACGGTCCGGTCCGGCGTTCTAGAGGAGGAGTGCGCTGCGCTCTTGTCGCGCTTCTTCGCGGACTTGCGCAGGCGCGGCACGGCCTAGTCTGCGTTTCGTCGGAGTGACGGATTCCGGTGGGGTGACGGAGTTGGTCGATCGTGACGGTCTCGAAAACCGTTGTACCCTCTGGGTACCGTGGGTTCGAATCCCACCCCCACCGCCA
>JAUWLR010000199.1 GCA_030613615.1 Candidatus Eiseniibacteriota bacterium | reverse complement strand
CAGTGCGGGCTCAATATCCAGGGCACGGTGGACTGCGCCGACGTGGCGGAGTTCGCGGAGGGCCTCGACGATGTGGTCGTGGTCTACAACAACAAGTACACGTGCTCCGAGCCCGGCCAGCTGGAGATCAAGAAGTCGATCGTCGAGAACAGCCTGAACCGTGTCGTCATAGCGTCGTGCTCGCCGAGGATGCACGAGCCGACGTTCCGGGCGGCACTGGAGGGGGCCGGTCTCAACCCTTACTTACTGGAGATGGCGAACCTTCGCGAGCAGTGCAGCTGGGTGCACATTCACGAGCGCGAGGCGGCGACCGAGAAAGCCAAGGACCTGGTCAAGATGGCCATCGCGCGTGCGCGGCATCTCGAAGCGCAGGAGGAGATGGTCGTCCCGATCACGCAGGCGGCGATGGTGGTGGGTGGCGGTAGCGCGGGGATCCAGGCCTCGTTGGATTTGGCCGACGCGGGCTACAAGGTCTTTCTGGTCGAGAAGGAACCGTCCATCGGTGGGATAATGGCTCAGATCGACAAGACCTATCCCACAATGGACTGCTCCATATGAATTCTCGGGCCGAAGATGGCGGATGTCGGTCGACATCCTAACATAGAGCTTCTGGCTTACAGCGAAGTCGAGAACGTCACCGGCTACGTGGGCAACTTCACGGCGACCGTGCGCAAGAAGGCGCGCTACGTCGACGTCAACGAGTGCACGGCCTGCGGCGACTGCATCGACGTGTGTCCGGTCGCCGTGCCGGATGAGTTCGAGATGGGACTTGCGACGCGCAAGGCCATCTACCAGCCCTTCCCACAGGCGGTGCCGTCCGCCTTCGTCCTCAACAACGACGAGTGCCTGGGCAGCAACCCCATTGCGTGTGGGAAGTGCCTCGAGGCCTGCGACAAGAAGTGCATCGACTACGATGACACGGACGAGATCGTGAGCATCGAGGTCGGCACCATCATCGTCTGCATCGGCATGGACGTCTACGACCCGACGGCGCTGGACGAGTTCGGGTACACGCGCTACGAGAACGTCATCACGTCGATGGAGTTCGAGCGGCTCATCAACTCCGGTGGGCCGACCGAGGGGCACCTTGTGCGCCTCACCGACCGCGAGCAGCCTAAGACCGTGGCGTTCATCCAGTGCGTGGGTTCGAGGGACGCGAGCCGCGGGAACCCGTACTGCAGCAACTTCTGCTGCATGAACACGGTCAAGGACTGCCTCCTCATCAAGGAGCACTTCCCGGATGTCGACATCAAGGTCTTCTACATCGACATCCGCGCGTTCGGGAAGGGATTCGAGGACCTCTTCCAGCGCAGCAAGGAGGCGGGGACCACCTACATTCGGGGCATCCCGGGCGAGATCGAAGAGGACCCGGAGACCCAGAGCCTCAAGCTGTACGTCGAGAACACGACCGAGGGCGGGACGGAGTGCCACGAGGCCGACATGGTCATCCTGTCCATCGGCGCGGTCCCGCGAAAGGACAGCGACACCATCGGGCAGCTTCTGACGCTGCAGCGCAGTGCTGACGGGTTCTTCCTCGAGGCGCACCCGAAGCTCAAGCCCGTGGACGCGGCGACGCAGGGCGTCTTCTTCGCGGGCTGCGCGGAGTCCCCGAAGGACATCAAGGACTCCGTGACGCAGGCGGGCGCCGCTGCCGCGCGCGCCAACAGGCTCATGATGCAAGGGAAGGTCAAGGTCGAGGCCATCACGGCGACCGTCATCCCCGAGCTGTGCAAGTCGTGCGGCATCTGCGTCAAGGTCTGTCCCTACAACGCCATCTCGTGTGACACCAAGGCGAAGGCGCCCGCAGTTGTGGTAGACGCCGCGTGCTCGGGCTGCGGCGCGTGCAGCGCGGAGTGTCCGTTCGGCGCCATAACGATGAAGCACTTCACGGACGCACAGGTCGAATCGCAGATCGACGCGTTGCTCGAAAACGACGCATCTGAGAAGGTGCTGGCTTTTGCCTGCAACTGGTGCTCATACTCGGGCGGGGACCTGGCGGGCACCAACAGGTTCCAGTACCCGCCGAGCACGCGGCTCATCCGGACCATGTGTTCCGGTCGAGTCGACAAGAAGTTCGTGCTGAGGGCGTTCGCTCAGGGAGCGCCCATCGTGCTGGTGTCGGGGTGCCACTTCGCGGACTGCCACTACATCAGCGCCGTACACTGGACGCAGAAGCGGGGCGAGAAGCTCTGGGACGAGCTTGAGAAGAAGGGCATACGTCCCGAGCGGCTTCAGCTGGAGTGGATCTCAGCCGCGGAGGGGCAGAAGTTCGCCACCGTCATGAAGTCGGTGGAGGAGCTGAGGCAGCAGGTGACGCCCGAGGAGATCGAGCACACGAAGAAGGCCCTGGCGCACGTGCTCGCGCCCGCGGAGACGAAAGTGGCCGCTTAGACGCTCGGTCCTTCCGGGCGGTGGCCGGTCCTGCGCGGGCTAAGGCCTACGCAACGGAGACGCAATGGCGGAGGAAGCCAGATTCAGGTGCCTGCGGTGCGGGAGCGAGTTCACTCTTCCGTACACACACGGTGTGACGGAAGAGCGTACGTGTCCCAAGTGCGCGAGCAACAGCGTGAGGCGTGTGAAGGACAAGTAGACGCGCGCTTGTGGCGGGCAGTTCCGCGCGCGAGGCGCGGGCAGCCAGAAACGCCGATCCCCATCTGCGCCCGCGTCGGAGAACGCGCGGGTTTCTTCCATTCGAACGGAGGTAAACATGGGCTCCCGGTATGAGCTCCGTCTAAGCGGTGCCGGCGGGCACGGGCTCTTGCTGGCCGGGAAGGTCATCGCCGAGGCCGCCGCGATATACGACGGACGGACGGCCACGCAGGCCCAATCTTACGGGCCCGAAGCGCGCGGCGGTGTCAGCAGGTCGGACGTCGTCATCAGCGACGGCGACATCGACTTCCCGATCGCGAGGAACCTCGATTTCCTGCTCGCGATGACGCAGGAATCGGTCGAGGCCTACATCGGCGATATGAAGAACGGCGGGACCGTGCTCGTCGACGACAGCCTGGTGGAGTCGGTTCCCGACGGGGACTACCGCGTTATCCGCGCGCCCATCATCGAGACTGCCCGCGACCGCATCGGCAAACCGATAACCGCCAACCTGGTCGCTGTCGGCCTGATAACCGGGCTGACCGATATCGTCACGGTTCCCTCCCTCGAGTCCGCGGTGCGCGCGCGGGTCCCGAGGGGAACAGAGGACGCAAACCTGCAGGCGCTGCGGGCCGGGCTGGAGCTGTCCGAGGGCCTCCGGGGCTAGACCGCCGAGCCAAGGAGACACATGCGCAATCCACTGCAGATTCTGGAACAGGACGCGCAGGTCCTCGCCAACCACAACCGACGCTACGTTCACGCTGTTCGACGCCATCTCGACGCTGTTATCTCCAAACTGGAGGGACATCGCCAGGCCGGGCTCGTGCACCTCTGGCGACAGGCCGACGACTTCGCCGCGGAGATGGACGTGGTCGCGGGTGTCGGCAGCGACCTCAGGGAACAGCTCGCCTTCCTCGGGTGCTACTACTGCCTCCAGTTCCTCAGGATGAGCCTGGGGTGTCTGGACACGCTCAAGCTCAATCTCGCATCGCCCATGGACAGGTCGGCCGTCGAGCGGCAGTTCATGCTCAAGACCGGCGTTACCTTCCGCACGCTCTCCGGTTGCTACATGACCAAGCTCCTTGAGCTCTTCCTCGCAGGCA
>JAUWLR010000219.1 GCA_030613615.1 Candidatus Eiseniibacteriota bacterium | reverse complement strand
TTCTTCACCTGCTTCGCGTCGTCCCCCATCGGGTTCAATCACCCGAGGATGACCGAACCGGCCTTCGTGGAGAAGCTCGGGAAGGTAGCGATCAACAAGCCGGCCAACTCCGACCTGTACACCATCGAGATGGCCGAGTTCGTGGAGACGTTCGCCACCATCGCGGCGCCTCCCGAGCTTCCGAACCTCTTCTTCATCAGCGGTGGAGCGCTCGCCGTTGAGAACGCCCTGAAGACCGCGTTCGACTGGAAGGTGCGAAAGAACATAGCGAAGGGCATCAACTCCCCCGACACGCCCCAAGCTGAGATCAAGGGGATGAAGGTCATCCACTTCCAGCAGTCCTTCCACGGGAGGACCGGCTACACGCTCACCCTGACCAACACGTTCGACCCGCGCAAGACGCAGTACTTCCCGCAGTTCGACTGGCCGCGCGTCCTGAATCCGACGATCAAGTTCCCGCTCGAGGGCAAGAACCTCGAGGATGTGGTTGCGGCCGAGCGCGAGTCGGTCGCACAGATCGAGCGGGCGCTCGCCGACAACCCGGACGACATCGCCGCCATCATCATCGAGCCCATCCAGGGCGAGGGCGGTGACAATCACTTCCGCCCGGAGTTCCTGCAGGCGCTCAGGAAGATCGCGGACGAAAGGGACGTCATGCTGATCTTCGACGAGGTCCAGACGGGCCTGGGGCTCACGGGAACAATGTGGACGTTCCAGCAGATGGGCATGGCCCCCGACATCGCGTGCTTCGGCAAGAAGACGCAGGTCTGCGGCATCATGGTCTCCGAGCGCGTCAAGGAAGCCAAGGACAACGTGTTCGAGCTCTCATCCAGGATCAACTCGACGTGGGGCGGCAACCTGATCGATATGGTCAGGTGCCAGCGATACCTCGAGATCATCAGCGAGGAGAAGCTGGTGGAGAACGCGGCGTCAGCCGGAAAGCGTCTCGTCTCGGGGCTCAAGGTCATCGCCGACACCTCCGGCGGCAAGATGACCAGTGTGCGCGGCCGCGGCCTGATGTGCGCGTTCGACCTTCCGACGACGGAGATGAGAAGCGAGCTTCTTCCGAAGCTCCGCGAGAACGGGACGTTCGCGCTGCCGTGCGGCGCAAGCACCGTCCGCTTCCGCCCGCCGCTCAACATCAGCGGCGCCGAAGTCGACGAGGCCCTCGAGGCCCTGGAGAAGACTCTCCGGAGCATGTAGGACCAGAGGAGGCACTAAGCGACGTGACACGTCTCGAAACAGCGGGCCGCACGCGCTCCACCCTCCTCGTGATGCTCGCCATGTTGCTGACGGTCCCCGCCTTCACGGGCGGGGATTCGTTTGCCCGGCCCCGGTCCCTGGCCACGCCGGAGATCCTGACCGCGCCCGCTGTCTCCGACATGGTGCCGGTCCTTCCCCCCGCGGTCTGTAGCGTCCAGGCAGTGGATGTTCCCGATGACAGCGGAGGCCTCATAAGTGTGACGTGGGAGTTCTCCAAGGACGCTCCTGCGGCCGAGTTCGTCACGGGCTTCGAGATTCTCAGGTACGCTCCGGGTGAGACGCCCACGTCCGTCGGTGACGTGCCGCCTGCTGACCGCGAGTTCGACGATGACTCCGCCGAGGACGGCACGACCTATCAGTACATCGTACGCTCCGTCTCACTGTCCGGCTTCACCGACTCCGAGCCAAGCGGCCCGGCGGTGGCGAGCGCGCAGTGGTTCGCCGGGGCGCGCTTCCCCGTTCTCGTCGTCACGCTGTTCTTCTGCGTTGCCGTGCTCTTCTTCGTTCAGAGAGCCAGGGGCGGGGCCGAGCTTTTCATCCGGAAGATCCCCGGGCTCGAGGCCGTGGACGACGCCGTGGGACGGGCCACAGAGATGGGCCGACCCGTGCTCTTCGTGCCGGGCATCGAGACGGTGAGCGAAGTAGGGACGCTGGCCGCGCTCACGATCCTCGGACACGTGGCAAGGCGCGTCGCGAATCACGGCACGCGTCTCCTGGTGCCGGTCGCCGATCCGATCGTGATGACGACGGCCCAGGAGATCGTCAGGACCGCCTACGCCGAGGTGGGTCAGCTCGACGCCTACGACCCCGGCAGCGTCGCGTATCTCACGTACGACCAGTTCGGCTACACGGCGGGAGTAGACGGCATCATGGTGCGGGAACGGCCCGAGGCGGTGTTCCTGTTGGGCACATTCTACGCCGAGTCGCTCATTCTCGCGGAGACGGGCCATGCTATCGGGGCCATCCAGATAGCGGGTACGAAGGAGACTTCCCAGCTGCCCTTCTTCGTCGCCGCGTGCGACTACACGCTCATCGGAGAGGAGCTCTTCGCGGCGTCGAGCTACCTCTCTCGCGAGCCCGTTATGCTCGGGAGTCTCAAGGGACAGGATCTCACGAAGATGGCCATCGTCTACGTCATGGTCTTCGCGTTCGTTGTAGGAACCGTCGGGGCGCTGTTCTTCCCCGGCGGGAACTCGTTCTTCTCGAGGGTGTTCGACGCTCTGTACTCGTGGTTCGGCTAGCGGACCAGCGGTCCCGCGATTCGAACCACCGGAGATGCTGATCCATCGACCGGAGACACTGATCCATGAAGCGCACGGTTCCACTGCTGATAACATTCCTCACGGGCTTCTTCCTCATCGTCTCGTTTTTCGTCCCGCACGAGCCGTTCGGACAGCTCGAGCAGCGGCTTCTCGTGTGGTTCGCGATCGTCTCCGGCTTCGCGATGCTCCTCGGCGTCGACAGCCTGTTCAGGGCGCACCTGCGGAGGATCATCCGGGCCCGCGAGGGCAGATGGCACAGCCTGTCGCTACTTCTGAGCCTGGTCGTAACGCTCGTCGTCGGCATCATCGGATTCGTCAAATTCGGCAGCCCGTTCCACATGCAGTCGCCGTTCATGTTCGTCTACACGTACGGCATCATCCCTCTTCAGGCGACGATGTTCGCGCTCCTGGCTTTCTACATCGCGTCGGCGTCCTATCGCGCGTTCAGGGCGCGGAACACGGTCGCGACACTGCTCCTGGT
>JAUWLR010000126.1 GCA_030613615.1 Candidatus Eiseniibacteriota bacterium | reverse complement strand
CCTCAACTACCTGGCGCTCCTCGGGTGGTCGCCGCCGGACAGTGAAGAGGTGATGACCGTCGCGGAGCTCATCGAGAAGTTCGAACTCAAGCGTGTGTCCCCGAGTCCGGCCGCCTTCGACGAGGACAAGCTCGACTGGGTCAACGCGCACCACCTGAGAGAGGAGCCCTTGGCCGACGTCGCGGCACTCGGTATGCGGTTCGCCGAGGCGCGCGGGCTCATCGAGCCTGACTTCGGCCGCTTCGAGGCGATGGTCGACCTGGCACGGGAGGGTCTGGCTCGCCTATCCGACCTGCCGGACGCGATCTCGTTCTTCTTCGACGGCGATCTTGCGATGGAGGATGAGGCGCGCGAGTGGGTGTTCCGGGATGCGACGAAGCAACTCCTTGCCTCGCTCGTCAGGAGGCTGGGGGAGAGCGAGGGCGAGATGGACGCGGGCACGTTCAAGGCGGCTCTGAAGGCCGCGGGTAAGGACGCGGGCGTCAAGGGGAAGGACCTCTTCATGCCCGTTCGGTCCGCTCTGACCGGTCGGACTCACGGTCCTGCTCTCGGGGAGGTGGCCGCCGTTCTGGGGCGTGGACGAGTGATCGGGAGGCTGACGCAGGCCGAAGGAGGATCTTGACGTGCGGATAGCGGTTCTCTACGGCGGCACGTCCGCCGAGCGCGACGTCTCGCTGGTCTCCGGGCGCTCCGTGGGACTGGCTCTCGTTGAACGCGGACACGACGTGCTTCTGGTCGATCCCGCGGAGGGGGATTCGCCCGTGGGGGCGCGCGAAGCCGCCGCTGCAGCGGCCATCGATCTTGACCCTCCCGCCATTCGCCACGAGACCGGCAGCGCGATAGCAGCCATTCAGGGAGAGGCCGTCCAGTCCGCTGACGTCGTGTTCGTCATGCTTCACGGGGGGACGGGCGAGGACGGCACCGTGCAGGGGCTGCTCGAGCTGGCGGGCAAGAAGTACACCGGTTCGGGTGTGTTCGCATCGGCTCTGGCGATGGACAAGCGCGCCGCGAAGGTGGTGCTGAACAGGGTCCACGTGCCGACTCCCGCCTGGCAGGTTGTCACGTTCGAGCGGGCCCTCCCGCCGGACGCCCGTGGAGGCTCGCCGACGTTCCCGTCCGACGCCGACGTGGATGCGGCGACAGGAGCGGTCAGCGAACTGGGCGGCTACCCAATAGTCGTCAAGCCTAACGATCAGGGCTCAACGGTCGGCCTGACGGTCGTTGAGGACGAGGAGCGGCTCCTTCCGGCGGTCAAGCTGGCGGGGGAGTACTCGCGTCACGTCCTCCTCGAGACGTACATACCCGGCCGCGAGCTCACGGTCGGCGTGCTGGGAGGAGAGGCGCTTCCTGTCGTAGAGATAATTCCCAGGAGCGGCATCTACGACTACGAGAGCAAATACGGCAAGGGCATGAGCGAGTACACGTGCCCCGCGGAGCTCCCCGCGCTTCTGTCCGACCAACTCAAGTTGAGCGCGCTCACGGCGTTCGCGGCACTCGGGTGCCGCGGCTACGGGCGTGTTGACTACCGGCTTTCGCCCGCCGGGAAGCCCTTCTGCCTGGAGGCCAACACGGTCCCCGGCATGACCGAACTCAGCCTGGTTCCGATGGCTGCTGCCGCCGTCGGGATCGGGTTCGGCGAGCTGGTCGAGAGAATCGCCCAAATGGCCCTGAAATAGGGCCTTCTCTGGCACAAGTGATGCACTGCTGCCCGTCTCGGAAGCTGTAGAATGCGAGACTTGGGCGGGATGTGTCTGGTGGTCCGACGCATGGATCACCGTCCCACCGGTCAAGCTAACTCATTGATATATGGCGTCTTAGGGCGTGTTCGAACCCCAGGTGCCCCGCGCAGGCTGTCGGGAATGGCAACAGTTTCGACAAACGCTGTTGACCAGGTCCCGGCCAGCTAGTAACTTCTGGCTAGCTTATGCCCCGCAGAACGACGTCTGAGGGGTGTGAGAGCCGCAATTTGCACATCTGACGGGGCGCTATTGAGAACCGGAGTGCCGTCGCGCTGGCGGTGTCTGTTGCCGCGTGGTGTGTACGCCGGGTTCGGGGAGGTCGGCCCATGAGAGACGGACGAGCGATGCGGACGAGCCTGGTCGTGTTCGTGATCGTGCTGCTGCTGTCAACTGTCGCCAACGGTCAGAGGCAGGCGGCATACAAGATCGGTCAGGGCGACGCCCTGAGCATCTCCGTGTGGAGGCACCCGGAACTGGAGCGGACCATTGTCGTGCGGTCCAACGGTCAGGTCACGTTCCCACCGATCGGGGACGTCACGGCAGCGGGGCTCACGCCCTCGGAACTTTCGAGGGAGATAATGCAGCGCCTGAGGGACTACACGCGCGAGACGACTCAGGTCACGGTGACGGTCGCCCAGTTCAACAGCAGGGCCGTCTTTCTGACCGGTCAGGTCGTCGCGCCCGGCAGGTACAGCTTCGAGGCGATCCCCGATCTGCTGCAACTCCTCAGCCAGGCCGGCGGACCGCTGCCGAGCGCGGACCTCTCGTCTGTCGCGATCATTCGCGCGACACCGTCCGGGTCAAAGGTCATCCCGATAGACGTGGGCGCGTACATGCGTGGCCAGGCGACGCAGCCCCTGCCGACGCTGGAGCCCGGCGACACCATCGAGATTCCCTCGATCGTCGGGGTGAGTGCGGTGGGCGCACAGGGTCTGGTCTTCATCTTCGGAGAGGTCAGGTTGCCCGGAGCTTACCCCGCGCCCCCGGGAACGGACCTGCTGCAGCTGATTGCGATAGCCGGCGGCACAACGCCCGAGGCGCGGCTCGGAGACGTGGCGGTCGTGATGGACGGGGGGGACGGACAGGTGGTGGCGAAGGTGGATCTCAAGGAGATCATAAACAGGGGATCCGCGGCCCCGTTCATGGTGGCGGCAGGGGATCGCGTGATCATACCGGGGTCCGAGTCGGACCTCGCCGGTCAGATAATCGACGGAGTCTCGACGGCGTTCGCCTTCTCGCTGGATATTATGTCCGCCTGGCTGCTCTACGTGACGCTGGATGATCGACTGGCCGACAGGGCGGCCAGAGAGGCGGCAACTCCGTAGGGATTCTGTGACACGAGAGCTGGAGGCGCCGGGGCCTCGTCCCGTCTGGCGCGGTCGGGGGTGACATGACTGAGCAGGTAGCGAAGCAAGTGGACCTGAGGGCTTACCTGAAGGCGGTATGGCGGCGGAAGTGGTTCCTTATCATTCCCGTCGTCGTTGCCGGGGCGGTCGGGGCCGTGTCGGCTCAGATGCTGCCTCCGATATACGAGGCCAGGAGCACGGTCGTCGTGAGGGTCTCCGACAGGCTGTCCGAGCCCCTGGCGCGGCTCGTCGGCAGGTCCCCGATGGAGGGACATCTGACGCGTCTGCAGGAGAAGGTGAAGAGCACTTCGTTCCTCGTTGAGTTGGTGAGAACGCTCGATATCGCGGACGACGACGCTATCCAGCGCTGGGCGCGGAATCAGCACCGAAAAGACCCGGACGTTTCCGTGGAGGAGCTGGCCGAGTCCAGAGCGGTCTCGTACCTCAAGCCTCGCATCGCCGTCGTCAGGACATCCTCGACCGGATTCCAGATCGTCGCGCGCGACTACGAACCCGAACGGGCCACGCTGCTCGCGCAGCACATCACCAACGCGTTCGTCAGCGCGTCGAACCGCGAACAGCTGGAGGAGATCCGTTCCATCCACGACTTCAGCGTCGAACAGCTCGTCATCTACAAGCAGAAGCTCGACGATGCGGAGAGACAGATGCAGCGGTTCCAAGAGAACAGGATTGCGAGCAGTCCGGTCGCTAACCCGGTCACCGCACAGAACGTCAATCGCGTCGACGTGCTCATGAGCCAGGCGCAAGTGGAAGGGGACGACGCCACGGAGGCTCTTGCGGACAGGAGAACAACGCTGCGTTCCCTCGCTCCGGCCGAGTACGACATCCTGGTCGGCCTGACCTCGGCGACGCTCCAGTCGGAGTTCAACCAGCTGATCTCGCTCGAGCGCGAGGTCGCGTCCGTGCTCGTCCGGTCGTCCTCGGACGGACCGGAGATAAGCTCGCTCTACGTCAGCATCGCCGAGAATAAGTCCCAGCTTCGCTCCGAGGCGAGAGAACTCGCCCGCAACAGCTTCGCGGGGCTCTCCATGGGTATCGTCAATGCCTACGCCGAGCTCAAGGTAGCGGAGGTCGAGGAGAACATGATCTCCGAGCGCCTGAGCGTTCTCCAGCGCTTCATGTGGGACTACGCGCAGGGCAGGGTGAGCGTGCCGGAAGAGGAGATGGAGCTCACGCGGCTCCGGCAGGAAGTGGAGAGCAACAGGGCCCTGTACGAGGCGTTCCTCGAGCAGTCGGCCGCGGGTCAGATCACCGAGGCGCTCGAGGCCGCGCGCGCCGGAGGGCGCTTCGAGATCATCGAGCCGCCCGTGCGGCCAACGAGTCCCGTCGCGCCGGACAGGCCGATGATCATCATGCTCTCTCTCTTCGGCGGCCTGGTCATCGGTCTGGGCATCGTGCTGGCGACGGAACAGAGCGACACATCGTTCAAGGACGTCGCCGAGATAGAGGCCGTTCTCGGGCTGCCGGTCGTAGCGACCATTCCCGAGGCCGAGATACTCCACTCGATCGGTTCCAAGGAGAAACAGCTGCGCCGCGGCGGCAGAAAGCCCACCAGCGGCGATTCGATGCTCCTTCGCTCCATGCTGCGCGAGACGCCCATGTCGTTCGAATTCAGGCGACTGGCCAGGAGACTCGCGAAGAAGAACGGCGGGGACATCCCGAAATCGATCCTCGTTACGAGTTCGAACAGAGGAGAAGGCAAGACCACCGCCGCGGCCTGCCTGGCCATCACGCTCGCCAAGCACTACGGGCACCGAGTCGCGCTGGTCGACTGCGACCTCAGGAAGCCGCGTTTGCACATGCTGATGGAGGTCGCGCAGCGTCCCGGCCTCACCGACGCGCTGGAGCGTGGCAACCTGCTGGGAAGCGACATGCGGGCCACCGCGCTCGACAACCTCTTCGTCGTGCCGAGCGGAACGAGACACAGCGAGCCGACCTGGCTCCTCGAGTCGCTTCCCGGCTCCAGGGTCATGTCGGAGCTTCTGGGCAGTTTCGACCACGTGATCCTCGACACCGCGCCCAACGTCGCCGTCCCCGACGCCCTGCTTCTCTCGTCCGAGGTCGACGGGGTCATCATGGTTCTGAGGGCGGGAGCCACGCCCCGCGAGGTCGTCATGCGTGGGGTTCAGCTGCAGCTGGAGGAGAAGGAGAACGTGCTGGGGCTCATCGTCAACAACCTCGAGCGCGTGCTGCCCTACTACTACGATTACAGGTACTACGGCTACGGCGCTTCGGAGTCCGAGCCGACTGACGAATCGGGAGAGTGACAGGATCATGATCCAGATTCTCTCCGTATTCGGGACACGTCCCGAAGCTATCAAGATGGCGCCGCTCCTGGCCGAGCTCGGCCGGCGGGGCGACGTCATGTCGTCGCGCGTGTGCGTGACGGCGCAGCACCGAGAGATGCTGGACCAGGTGCTTGAGGTCTTCGGGATCACTCCCGAGATTGACCTGGACGTCATGACGGAGAACCAGTCGCCGAGCCGGGTGACAGGAGCGGTCCTCGAGAGCCTCGACGGCATTCTCGCGGAACGCCCGCCAGATCTTGTGCTCGTCCACGGCGATACCACCACGACGATGGCCGCCTCGCTGGCGGCCTTCTATCATCAGATACCGGTCGGTCACGTCGAGGCAGGCCTTCGGACCGGCTGTCGCTACTGCCCCTTCCCGGAGGAGATGAACCGGGTGGTGACCGACTCGGTGGCGACGTTTCACTTCGCGCCCACGCGGAAGGCCGCCGCTAATCTGCTCAAGTCCGGAGTGTCGAAGGACTCCATCACGGTTACCGGCAACACGGTGATAGACGCGCTCCTGGATGTTGCGGGGCGCCCCCATCAGGATGAGCTCGGGGTGCCGACCGACGGCCGGGTCATCCTGGTAACGGCGCACCGCCGCGAGAATCACGGCGAGCCGCTCGAGAACATATGTCACGCGCTTCGGGACGTCGCCGACGCGTTCCCCGACGTGCGCGTGGTCTACCCCGTTCACCTGAACCCGAACGTCCAGCGCGTCGCGCGCCATGTCCTCGGCGACCATGAGCGGATCCTCCTCTTGGAGCCTCTGTCCTACGTGCCGTTCGTCCGGATCATGAAGGAGTCGTTCCTGGTGGTCACCGATTCCGGGGGGCTACAAGAGGAGGCGCCGTCGCTCGGGAAGCCCGTGCTCGTGCTGCGCAACGAGACGGAACGTCCGGAGGCGGTCGAGGCCGGGACGGTCAGGCTTGTCGGCACCGACCGTGACGCGATCGTTCAGGAAATGACGAGGCTTCTCACCAACGACGCGGCCTACGGTGCCATGGCCGAGGCGGTCAACCCGTACGGCGACGGCCGGGCCAGCGCGAGGATCGCCGATGCTATCGCGTGCGAGTTTGAGCTGCCGGGCGCGCGCCGCCCCGCCGAGTTCGAGCCCGAAGCGCCCGGGCGCCGGGACGGGCTCGCGCGGCAAGAGACCGGAGGATAGAGAATGCTGGTTGTGATGCTGCCCGCATACAACGAAGTGGATTCGATCGCGCCGCTCCTGTCGCGCATCG
>JAUWLR010000122.1 GCA_030613615.1 Candidatus Eiseniibacteriota bacterium | reverse complement strand
CTACGAGAGTGTAACGCTCGACCCCACGTTCGTCGACTCGTTCACAGTAGAGATCCCGACGTGCCTCAACTGCTGTCCATGGCTGATCTGGGGGCGGTTCTCCGACACCGCGCCGATGACCCCCGGCGAGCGCTACTTCATCGGCCAGTTCGAGGCCCATTCCATCTGCGAGCCTGTCCCGCCGCCGCCGTGCTACCCCTCGCATGACATCGACGTTGGCTTCACGCTCGAAACGGGCGGGCAGTGCGAGGCGAGCTCGATGCTGCTGGATTTCTACTGCCCGGGCAACCCCGTGTGCCAAGGTACGTGGGGTACGATTAAGGCGCTCTACCGGTAGCTATACCGCAGCAGAGTCTGTGCACAGAAACAGAAGAGCCCGGCCCTCAGTGGGACCGGGCTCTTCTGGCGCTGGCTCCCCACGGTGGACGTGTTTCGAACTTCGGGGTGAAGTGAAGAGCCTCCGGTGTGGCTGCGGACGGCTTAACGAAGGGAGGCACAGGCCACGCTTGGATGGTGCCATGTGAGCCCCTGCAGAGCAGCCAGGACCTCGTCCCCTGATCACGCGTGCTTCTCCACCTGCGCCGCGATTACGCCCGTCTGCTCTGAGGTCAGCGGCCCATGCCGAGAGCGCTGGCCTCGATCCCCGAGCGACCCAGATTGCGTTTCACGGCTCATTCCCCTTCGATGAGGGTGGCGTCCGGTCGTGCTAGTTGAGGACCTGTGCAGTTACCTCAGTAGATGACAGCCAACAGGACCCTGAGCATTCCGTCACCCGAACCCCGCTCGGTCAATTGCGGAGGCGGACGTGTCGGCGGCAGACGGATGACGAGGGTCCCAGTCAAGATAGACCAGGGCCTCCGTGTGATGGCTCCACTCTGAGTGAGAGAAAGCCGCCGCCCGTTCGGCGGACGGCGGCCCGAAGAAGACTGCTGTGGTGCAGGCGGCAGAGATCGGCCCGGCCCCTACTCGTACAGCGCTTTGATGGTGCTCCAGCTCATCTCGTCCACCGGTGAGGCACTGATGACGATGGTGGTTCCGAAGGGAAGAACCGCGATCATGTGGGCGCCCGAATCGTACAAGATGCTCTCGGTGAAGTCGACCGGCGTCGTGCCCTGCTGCAGAGCAAGGAAACGGATCGTTGCGACCAAGCCGACGCTGCACGGGGCTTGGGCGGACACAGCGTAGCCTATGACCCCCGTCCCATTGTCGGCCAGGTTCTCTACGATGGAGTCAGGCGACGGACAGAGCCCGGGCAGGATCTGGACGCCGGGCGCGATGCCGTCATCGTCCAGGACCTCCAGCTTCGCCGGATCGAAACTCAGGACCAGCTCGACTCCGTACACATCGACCGATTCCAACTCAATCTCGACCGTGAATTCCTGGCCGACGAGCACCTCAGAACCGGGGCCTAACAACCTGATCTCTGAGGTGGGTGGGCGCTCTCCAGCCGCAGACGCCAAGGGACCTAGGCAGAGTAAGCACACCAGACTCACGACAGCCAGAACGCCTCTTCGTCCGGGAACTCTGAAGGCTGAACAGTGAGACATGCCGCTTCCTCTCTTCTGAGGGTGAGCTGCGGTGGGGCTCGCCCGCAGTTCATCCATCCGTAACCGATTGTACGTCATTCCTGGGAGCGGGTCAACCCGAGGCTGCGGAGGAGGGTCCGACCGTGGGGTAGCACGATAGCTCCGCCGTAGGGATGGGTCCCTGCTTAGGCAGCACGGTCGCGACCAGTAGAACGCCCCCTGCCGAAGAGGCCGGGGCCTCTGCTTACCCGCTCCCGTAGGCGGACTCGAACTCGGGGCTTCGACGGACCGTGCGCACTCGCCTTCCCAGTTCGGCTTGCACATCCGCGCGCTAAAGCGGGCGCTGCGCCCGTGATGGCACTCCGTCCACCGAGAAGGCTCCCCCGCGTCCGTGCGCCGGGAGCCTTCTACAGATTGTCGTATGAGTCCTACCATGGAGCGTGTGGAACGGTCGAGCCCGACCGTTCCGTATCACCGCAGAAACACCGTCTTCCGCGTCACGGCTTCGGCCCCCGCCTCGATGCGGAAGAAGTAGATACCCGACGCCGCCTGCTGACCGTCGTTGTCGAGACCGTCCCACGAGACGGCGTGGCGCCCGACGCCGCGTCCCGCGTCAGTGAGAAGTGTCCGCACGAGCCGTCCTGAGACGTCGTGAACGCTCACGCTGACCAATGCAGGCCTCGGAAGCTCGAACGAGAGCGTGGTCGTCGCGCTGAAGGGGTTCGGCACGCTCTGCTGGACACGGCGCGCAAGGTCGACACCTTCGCCGATGCCGGTCACGCCGCCCTCGGAGTAGACGACCGTGGCGTAGTCGTACCCGGTCATTCCGTCCCCGCTCCGCCCGGTCACGCACACTCTGCCCGTGCTGTCGAGGGCGATGTCCAGCGCTTCGTCGAGCTGACCGCCCTTCCCGTCGTACCTCGCCACCCACTCCTCGGCGCCCCCTACGTCGTACTTGACCGTCGCGTAATCGTAGCACGTACTGACGCCGCCCCAGCTCCGGCCCGTCACGTACGTGTTCCCGGCATTGTCGGTCACGAGTGCGAAGGCGAGGTCGTCGCCGCCCCCGCCGTCGTATCGCGACGCCCATTCCTCGGTGCCCTCTGAGTCGTACGCAATCGTCACGTAGTCGAAGTCGACGCCCGACCCACGGCTCATCCCAGCGACCCGGACATCTCCCGAACCATTCACAGAGATGCCCTGCGCCATGTCATCGTCACCGGCAGGGCCGTCGTAGATCGCCACCCATTCCTCAGCACCATCGGCGTCGTACATGATGGTCACGATGTCGTCCTCGCTCTCGGGGCTCCAGCTCTCCCCAGTCACGTACACGTTCCCGGCGTCATCGAGACCTATGGCGTAGCCCGAGTCGGCGTGGTGGCCCGGCCCATCGTACCGCGCGACCCATTCCTCATCACCGTTCGGGGCGTACTTGATCGTCGCGAAGTCGGAGGACGTGCCGGTCCCCTCACTCTGTCCCGTCACGTAGACGTATCCCGCATTGTCGACCGCTATGTCACGCACGACATCGATGAGATCCCTCGGGCTCCTGTAGGTGGCGACCCATTCCTCGCCGCCATCGGGGCCGTACTTGATCGTCACGTAGTCGGGGTTCGACCCCGGTCCGCAGGAGAAACCCGCCACGTACACGTTGCCCGCGCCGTCCACGGTGATCACCGACGGGTAGTCGGCGCAGTCGCCCGGACCGTTGTGGAAGGCAACCCACTCCCCATCGCCGCCGGGACCGTACTTGACCGTCGCGTAGTCGTAGTCTGTCGTGTCGTTCCAGCTCAGCCCCGTCACGTACACATTCCCGGAGGCGTCCGTGGCGATGTCGCGGGCGTTGTCGACCCTGGCACCGATACCATCGTATCGCTCGGCCCAGACCACACTACCGTTCGGTGCATACTTGACCGTCGCGTAGTCGTCGAAGGTGTCGGCCTTCTCGCTTTTCCCGGTCACGTACACGTTTCCGTAGGGATCCGTCGCGACGGCGCAGGCCGCGTCGTCAAGTCCGGCAGGACCATCATACTCGGCCACCCAGTCCGCGTGAACATCCGCGCCGGCCGGTACCACGAGGACGGCAAGTACGGCTACCGTGAGAGCTAGACGTCCGGGTCGCATGTCGGTCACCTCCCTCTCGTAGTGAGGGTTCCCAGTCTGGCGCAGGTCGGCCCGATGAGGTGAGGCTCTTGCGCGCGACAAGCGCGAGGCGGGGCTGCATTCCTAATGGCAGGATAGCACACTCAGTAGGATAGCACATCCCCGAGCGGAACTCAACGGCCGCGGCCCGGCGCCGACGTCACGTCGGGAGCTGGGGGGAAGCCGGTCTCGCCGCTCTGGGCAGGCATCATCCGAGCAGCGCCAGACCCCAGCCCCAGAACGACACACAGAAGAGGATGACCGCAATCAGGAGCAGGTTGAAGTAGGCCATCACGATGAAGGCCCTGGCGGCCTTCGGCAGCTCCTCGCCGCCGCCTTCCGGCACCGGACCCACCAGCTCTATCCGGTCAAGCATCTCCGCGCCGTGAGGAGCGTCGTCGATGGCCTGGGTCAGATCGGTCCCGGCGCGGTGCTTCCCGGCGTGCACACCATCTTTCCACCACTTGCTGTCCGTGGCGTCGTAGAGCTTCCCATCGAACGCGAATCGTATGTGTCCGCACGCTCCGGGCCCGCCAGCCTCGGCGGCCGCGCGGCGCATCTTGCGGTTCAGCGCGGTCGTCACGACCGCGGCTATCGCGACGAGCAGGAGGAAGGTCCCTGCCTTGATGAGCCAGACATAACCGAAGGCCGTGGTCCACAGCTCATCGACTGAACCAAGCTTCCAGATGGTGAGAAGCGTGCCCGTCACCGCCATCACTACGATGGAGTACCATCCGAACCGCATCTCGGCGCGCGGCAGGCCCTTCGAGAACTTCCTCGGCCCCGCGAAGATATGAATGTACGCGATGGCACCGAACCACATGACTCCGGCGACGAGATGTGCGTACCGGACGAGACCCCGGAGCCAGCGCCCCGCGACGGAGGGCTCGGGCGTCTCCTCGGGAAGGACGTAGCCGCCGGTCAGGAACTCCTCGCCAAGCTCGGTGAGCGAGCCTCCGTCCGCCCCCGCCTCGTGGCACTCGCTGCATGCGAGTCCGGTCTCCGCCGCGAAGTCGGGCAGAGCCACGCACTGTTAAGCTGGAAGGGCCAGGAAGGCGACGGCGAAGAGAGCGAACAGCCACGGGACAATCCGGCGGTGGGCTGGCATTCAAGACCCTCCTTCTCTGGCTGCGGACAGTGAGATCCTGCTCGATGGGCTGTAACTCCGTGTAGGATTCTAGCAGAGAGGCTCGCGTCCGTCACCTGGAAGAGGGAATCGGGCACACGGCCTGCAGATCGCGTGCATGTGCCTAGCGGCTCCGAAGCTGGCCAGTTCTAGTTGACGCGCAGTCTGTGCGTCACGTAGCTTCATATTCACTGATGAGCTAGTGACCCATAACACTCCTGAGAAGGAGGATGCAGAATGTCGAAGGGCGTTGTCTTCCTGCTGTGTGCTCTCGTTCTATTGCCGTCAGTTCTCTACTCCCAGGAATCTGATACAGAGCCGGTCGAAGATGCTGCAGCCGATTCCTCTGCAGCATCAGATTCATCTACGGAATCAAAGAGGTTCAAGTTTGCCGCCATACCGATAGTCAGCTATGACCCGGCTCTCGAGTGGAACCTGTCTGCTCTGGCCAACGCGTTCTTCAAGGCATCCCCCGCAGACACTGTCTCACCCTCGTCCATGGCTGGAGCGATGGTCGGTTACACGACAAACGGAACCTGGTATTGGTCCCTCTACACCAAGCTCTATCTGGATGAAGACAACTACCGCGCTCTTGCGGCCTACGGAGATGCTTCGGTCAACTTCCAGTACTACGACGAAGTACTGGAGTCGTTCATCGGCTTCAACTCCATACACGATGTGTTCCTGCTTGAACTGCAGCGCAGGGTGTACAAGAGATGGTATCTGGGCTTGAGGTACGTGAATCTGAAAACAAGCACAGAGTACGAGGTCGGAGGACAGCCCGGCGACCCGGCCAGGCAGAACATGAACAACCTGGGCCTCGTTGTCTCCCACGATGCGCGGGATCACATCTACAGTCCGCATCACGGAAGCTACATGAACTTCAGAACGGGCCATTATCGGGATGCCTGGGGTTCAGACTACATCTATGATAAGTACGATTTCACTTTCACCAAGTTCTTCCCTCTCAGCGACCACCAGGTGGTGGCTGCCAGATTCGCCGCCTTTGTCGCAACAGGTGACGTTCCTTTCGAGGGTCAATACGTTGTGAAGCGGGATGATATCCGTGGCTACACCGATGGAAAGCACAGAGCTGAACAGGTCTACGACCTGCAGGGCGAGTATCGCTGGAACGTCCACGGGAAATGGGGTGTCGTTGCATTTGGCGGCGTTGCCACGGCCGTCGATGATCCCGAGGAGATCACGTGGAGTGGTCTGCTTCCGGCTGTTGGCGCCGGCGTACGGTACATGGCCATCCCGTCCGAGCAGATCAACATAGGTATCGACATTGCCGTCGGTAAGGACGACTGGGGCGTCTACTTCAGGATCGGAGAGGTGTTTGGCGGCATGTAGACGCGATTCCATTCTCTTCAGGCCCCGGACACGTGCATATCGGGCATGGAGTCGACTGACCTTGACGTGTTATAATAGTACGGAAGTTCATCGTCCATCCCCGCGTCACCTTGCAGAAGGCCAGGGCCACCATGAACAGCAGCTTGATGAGAGCACTGACGTTCGCGCTACTAATAGCGGCGCTCGTCACCGCGACCGACGCCCAGGCCGTGGACATTACGTTCGAAGTCCGCATGGCCTACCAGGTCGAGCTGGGCAACTTCGATCCCGACAGCGAGTTCGTGGACCTCGCCGGCACCTTCAACGGCTGGGGCACCGACCCGCTCACACCCCTGGCCGATGCCGACGGCGACACCATATACGAAGTTACCGTCGAGGACTTCACTCCGTCGGAGTACATCGAATTCAAGTTCCGTCTCAACGGCCAGTGGGACGGCCGCGAGGAGTTCCCCGGCGCCGGCAACAACCGCGTCTACACCGTGCCGGCGAGCGACGACACCATCCTCGTCTGGTACAACGACCACGCGCCGGGCGGCGGCATCGGCGAGCTGCACTGGTGGAACGACACGGTCTTCTACGAGATCCTCGTGCGCAGCTTCTACGACAGCGACGGTGACGGGATCGGCGACCTCCAGGGCCTTACCCAGAAGCTCGACTACCTCAACGACGGCGACCCCACCACACACGACGACCTCGGGATCACCGGCATCTGGCTCATGCCCATCAACGATAGCCCGAGCTACCACGGCTACGACGCCGTCGATTACCGCTCCATCAATCCCGACTACGGGACCATG
>JAUWLR010000056.1 GCA_030613615.1 Candidatus Eiseniibacteriota bacterium | reverse complement strand
GAGCGACGCGGGCGCCGTGGAGACGAGGGCCGAGGCCGACGGCGACCACTACGTGTTGAACGGCACCAAGCAGTGGATCACGGGCGGCGGGGAGGCGGCGATCTACACGGTGATCGCCCGGACGAAGAAAGGGACGGGGATCAGGGGGATATCGGCCTTCATCGTCGAGCAGGACACCCCGGGGTTCACGTTCGGCAAGAAGGAGGAGAAGATGGGCATCCGCGCGTCCGCGACGCGCGAGCTCGTCTTCCAGGCCTGCAGGATTCCGAAGGAGAACCTGATTGGCCGCGCGGGCTCGGGCTTCGTGACCGCGATGAGGACGTTCGACAAGTCGCGGCCCGGCGTGGCCGCCCAGGCCGTCGGCATCGCGCAGGGAGCGCTCGACGAGGCCGTCAAGTACGCGCGTGGGCGAGAGCAGTTCGGGCAACCGATCGCCTCGTTTCAGGGCATCCAGTTCATGCTCGCGGACATGGCGACGCAGATCGAAGCGGCGCGGGCGCTCGTCTACCAGGCGGCGCGCCTGGTCGATTCCGGTGAGAAGGACGTCGCCAAGGTGTCGGCGATGGCCAAGGTGTTCGCGTCCGACGTCGCGATGAAGGTCACGACGGACGCGGTGCAGATCCTGGGCGGCTACGGCTATATGAAGGAATACCCGGTCGAGAAGATGATGAGAGACGCGAAGATCACCCAGATCTACGAGGGCACGAACCAGATCCAGCGCTCGATCATCGCCTCGGCCGTCCTCAAGGAGAGCGCGGCGAAGGAGAAGAAGGCGTAGTCGCTCCCGACCCTCCGCGGCCACGGCCACGGAGGAAGCGGAACGGGTTCCACCCACGAGGGTAGATCAGTGAACGTAGTCGTGCTCATGAAGCAGGTGCCCGACACCACCGACATACGGATAGACCGTGAAACGAACACGCTGATCCGTGAGGGCGTGCCCAGCATCATCAATCCCTTCGACATGTACGCGATCGAGGAGGCGTTGAGGGTCCGCGAGGGTGCGGGGGAGGGAACGGTCACGGTGATGTCCATGGGTCCGCCGCAGGTGGATGTGGCGCTCAGGGAGGCCATCGCGCTGGGCGCCGATCGTGCCGTGCTTCTGTCTGACAGGGCGTTTGCGGGCTCGGACACCTGGTCCACATCCTACACGCTCGCAGCAGGGATCAGGAAACTCGAGGACTACGACCTCATTCTGTGTGGGAAGCAGGCCATCGACGGCGACACCGCCCAGGTGGGTCCGGGCGTCGCGCAGTTCCTCGGTGTTCCACAGGTGACCTACGCCCGGAAGCTCACCATCGAGAATGGATCGACCGCCACCGTCGAACGGATGCTCGAGGACGGCTACGACGTCGTCAGGGTGCCGCTGCCCGCGGTGGTCACGGTGGTCAAGGAGATCAACGAGCCGCGCCTGCCGTCGCTCAAGGGCAAGATGAAGGCGAGAAAGGCCGAGATCACGATGTGGGGCTCGGGTGATCTCGACGTCGACCACGAAGAGCTCGGTCTGGACGGCTCGCCGACGCGCGTCGTCCGGGTGTTTGCCCCCGAGGAGAGAGAGGGCGGTACTATCTTCGAGGGCGAGGTCGAGGAGATGGTGGAGTCGCTGGTCCGGGAGCTCGTGCCGATTCTCAAGGGAGAGGTCTAGCGCAGGAGACGCGACACGTGAGCAGCATTGAGGTACTGGAGAATCTATGTGTGGGCTGCGAGCTGTGCGTCAAGGCCTGCCTCTACGACGCGATCGAAATGGTCGACGGCGTTGCCGTCATAAAGGACAACTGCACGCTCTGCGGTGCGTGCGTCGAACCGTGTAAGTTCGACGCGATCATACTGCGTAAGTCCCACCGCGAGACCGTCCCCCTGGACGATTTCAAGGGCGTGTGGGTGGTCGCGGAGCAGAGGGCGGGAGAGATCCACGGCGTTTCGTTCGAGCTTCTGGGCAGGGGGCGTGAGCTCGCGGACGTTCGCGGAGCGCCTCTGGCCGCCGTGCTGCTCGGTTCGAACGTGGGCGATGTGAGCAAGCAGCTCATCGCTCACGGCGCCGACGTCGTCTATGTGGTGGACGACCCCGCGCTCGAGCACTATCTCGACGAACCGTACGCCAACGTCGTAGCGGCGCTCATCGACAAATACAAGCCTGAGATCGTTCTCACCGGCGCCACGTCCGTCGGACGGTCGCTGATCCCCAGAGTTGCCATTCAGGTGCGGACCGGGCTGACCGCCGACTGTACCGCGCTCGACATCGACGATGAGGAAGGGCTGCTTCTCCAGACTCGTCCCGCCTTCGGCGGCAACATCATGGCTACCATCGTCTGCCCCAAACACCGGCCGCAAATGGCGACCGTCAGACACAAGGTGATGACGGCGCTGGATGCGGACCCCGGCCGGAAGGGTGATATCGTGTCTGAGAAGCTGCCGGCCGAACTCTTCGAGACCAGCGCCGAGTTCGTCGAGTTCGTGAAGGACCTCACGTCCGTGGTCAATATCGCCGAGGCGGACATCATCGTCTCCGGCGGCCGCGGCTTGGGAGGCCCCGAGAATTTCGAGATGCTCGCCGGTCTGGCCGACGCCCTCGGCGGGGCCGTCGGCGCTTCAAGGGCCGCCGTCGACGCGGGCTGGATCCCCTACTCGCATCAGGTGGGGCAGACGGGCAAGACCGTGCAGCCCAACCTGTACTTCGCGTGCGGGATCTCGGGAGCGGTTCAGCACCTGGCCGGTATGCAGTCGTCCAGGCCCATCGTGGCGATCAACAAGGATCCCGACGCGCCCATCTTCAAGGTGGCGACCTACGGCATCGTGGGCGACGTGTTCGAGGTACTGCCCGCGCTGACGAAGAAACTCGCGGCCGAGTTCTCCTGAAGCCGGCCGCGAGTCGTGTGTGCTTTTCTGTCGTCCCCGTGGGGCATCCCGCGGGGCTTTCTACGCGCCCGAGTCCCGCCGTCACGCGAATCCTACTCGTGCCGGGTCATCGTGGCCCGCAGCATCGCCAGCCTCTCGGACACCAGCGCGTCTCCGGCCGCCAGGTCCGAGGGCGCAGGATCAATGCCCTCCGGTCCTGTTTCTCCCGAGTACGACAGCGGGTGGTTTCTCAGGAGGCCGCCGGGCAGGATCTCCTTCACCACGCGGCCGTCCATGTCCGTTGGTATTGCAAGGCCGAGGAGAGCGAGAATGGTGGGCGCCATGTCCTCGCCGGTGAGCGAAAGCGGTCGCGGACGCGGAGCTATGTTCGCGCCCCTGAGGATCATGACACCCGGAGGGCCTCCCGAGTGCGACCCGGAAATCGTCGGGACGTCGAGAGACGGGTGGGTTCCGTAGGTGGAGCAGATGACGAACACCGTGTTCTCGTCCGTGAGCCTCCTGAGCCTCTCGATGCAGCTGTCGATGAACACGAAGTAGTTTGTGAGCACGCCTTCGTACTGCTCGTACCCGGGCGGAGAGCCCTCAAAGAACGACGGCATCGCGGGTGCCAGGAATCTGTGCAAGATGACGTCGAGCCCCCCGAAGCACACCAGTGTCAGGTCGGGCTCTTCGTCCGCCATCAGAGACGCCGCGACGTCGATCGTCGTCAGATCCGACAGGAAGGCCCACCTTGCCGCGAGCAGATGCTCGCGCCATTCTCCGTCACCGGCGTTTCCGTCGAAGATGAGCCGCTTGAACTCGTCCTCGCAAAGCCCCTCGTTGCGCGCGACCGAGTCGGCGACCCTTGCGGCGACATCGTCCGAGGAGGAGAGAGCGGCGCCGCTCAGGATCGCCGCCGGCAGGCCGGTCTCGTGGATCGGTGTCTCGGGCCGGTAGGGGGCGACGACGAGCCGTTCCGATTCGCCGACCGGCCATGAGGCCGGCCAACCGACGGAGAGCGCCGTGCCGCCCGACCGGGCGACCAGTCTCCCGAGTTCCGGCGCCAGACCGAACAGGCGTCCGCCCGTACTCGCCAGGCGGGCGCGCTCGTTCTCCGTGAGACCCCGGCCCCGGGCAAGCACCGTCCAGCCCGCCTCCGGTACCGTCGGCATGTCGGCGGCGATCTCGCCCGTCAGGCCACGCGTCAGAAGGGGCGTGATCGACGGCAGAGCACCCTCCTCCAGAAGCTTGCGCATCAGGAACCAGTCCAACCCGTCCACGCCGACCACGACGATCTTGAGACCGGTAGAGGGCCCCACCGGTGCGCGCGTGCCGGGTTCCCAACCGATGACGAAGCTCATGAGCACCAGTGACGCGACCAGCAGGACCGCGAGGATGGCTCTTCGGATTGTCATCTCTTCTCCTTGCTCCGCTTTGTTTCTTGTTGGATGGCTACAATGATAGTAAGCTTTCTAGCATGCCTAAAACCGGCCAGTCAAGAAGAAGGTCGCCCCGGAAGCCCTCCCGAAGCGAGCATCAGGAGCCCGCGCACCTCGTGATCCGCGGGGCGCGACAGCACAACCTCAAGGGATTCGACCTCCTTATCCCAAGGGGGTCGCTCACGGTGATTACCGGCCTGTCCGGGTCTGGGAAGTCGTCTCTGGCCTTTGACACCATCTACGCCGAGGGGCAGAGGCGGTACGTCGAATCGCTTTCGGCCTACGCGCGCCAGTTCCTCTCGCAGATGCAGAAGCCTCGCGTCGAGCTTATCGAGGGGCTGTCGCCCGCCATCGCCATCGAGCAGCGGACGGCGGCGAGGAATCCTCGCTCGACCGTCGGAACAGCCACCGAGATATACGACTACATGCGACTCCTGTACGCCCGCGTGGGGCACGCCCACTGCCACTTATGCGGGCGCGAGATCTCGCAGCTTACGGTCGACCAGATGGCCGACCGCGTGCTGTCGCTTCCCACCGGGAAGCGGGTCCACGTCGTGGCGCCGGTGGTAAGAGGCAAGAAGGGGCAGCACCGTGACGTCCTGGCGAGGATCGAGCGGGGCGGATTCGTCCGGGTGTGCGTCGACGGCGAGACCATGGAAGTGCACGACGTCGGGAAGCTGGCCAAGAACAAGAAGCACGACGTAGACGTGATCGTCGACAGGCTTGTTCTGAAGGACGGAGTGCGGCAGCGTCTGGTCGACTCGCTGGAGACCGCGCTCGAGTTGACGGACGGGCTGGTTCGCATCACGGCGGGCAAGGATGAGATGCTGCTCTCCGCGACGGCCAGCTGTCCGCACTGCGGGGTTGGTCCCGGAGAGATCGAGCCGCGCATGTTCTCCTTCAACAGCCCTTACGGAGCGTGTCAGACGTGCGGAGGCTTGGGAACTCAGATGAGAGTCGAGATCGATCTCATCGTACCCGACCCCGGTCTCTCATTGAGGGACGGAGCGGTGTCGTGCTGGCCCGACCTGGCGACCGGCTGGGCGAGGCACAAGCTGGACGCTCTGTCGGAGTACTACGGCTTCGGTCTCATGACCCCGTTCGAGGAGCTGGACGAGCACGTTCGGAACGTGCTTCTCAGGGGGTCCGGCGAGGAGAAGATAGAGTACAAGATCGAGTTCGAGAAGGGGCGCTGGGAGTACGTCGGTGGCTTCGAGGGCGCGATACCAAATCTGGAACGGCGCTACCGTGAGACCAAGTCGGAGAACGTACGGCGCTGGATCGAGGGCTTCATGGCCGTCGACCTGTGCCCCGACTGCGAGGGCGCGAGGCTCAAGCCCGAGGCCCTGGCCGTGCCCGTCGGTGATCTGCCCATCAGCGCGGTCACGGCGATGTCAGTGAAGCAGTGCATCGTCTTCTTCGACAGTCTCTCGCTCAAAGGAACCGCCAGAGAGATCGCCGAGGAGATCCTGAAGGAGATCCGTGAGCGGCTCGGCTTCCTGGCCAACGTCGGGCTCGACTACCTGACGCTCGACAGGTCGTCCGGGACTCTCTCGGGCGGTGAGGCTCAGCGCATCCGACTCGCCACGCAGATAGGCACGCGCCTCGTGGGCGTCCTCTACATCCTCGACGAGCCGTCGATAGGACTGCACCAGCATGACAACGCGAAGCTCCTGAGGACGCTGACCGCGCTCAGGGACATCGGGAACACGGTCATCGTCGTGGAGCACGACGAGGAGACCATCCGCAGCGCCGACTGGGTCGTTGATCTCGGTCCGGGTGCCGGGAGAGAGGGCGGTTACCTGGTCGCGAGCTGTCCTCCCGACGAGCTCCCGAAGCACGCCGACTCCATCACCGGGCGGTACCTCTCGGGCAAGGAGAGCATCAAGCTGCCCACCGAGCGCAGGCCGAGCGGGGGACCCGTGCTCAAGGTGGTCGGCGCGCGGGAGAACAACCTGGCCAACATCGACGTCGAGGTGCCGCTCTCGACCCTGACGTGCGTGACGGGTGTCTCCGGCTCCGGGAAGAGCACGCTCGTGTCCGACATCATCCATCGAGCCCTCGCGGAGTGGTTCCACCGCTCGAGGAAGATCCCGGGCAAGTTCGATCGCATCGAGGGGCTGGAGCACATAGACAAGGTGGTCAACATCAGCCAGTCTCCGATCGGACGGACGCCGAGGTCGAACCCGGTGACATACACGGGGACGTTCGTGCACATCCGCCAGCTCCTGGCGAAAGTGCCCGAGGCGCGGGCACGCGGCTACAGGCCCGGGAGGTTCAGTTTCAACGTCCGTGGAGGGCGGTGCGAGGCGTGCCAGGGTGGGGGACAGGTGAAGATCGAGATGCACTTCCTGCCGGACGTCTTCGTGACGTGCGAGGCCTGCGCCGGCAAGCGGTTCAACCGGGAGACGCTCGAGATCACCTACAAGGGCAAGAACATCGCGGACATCCTCGAGATGACCGTCGCCGAGGCGCTGGACTTCTTCTCAAGCATCCCCATGATCAGAAGGAAGCTCCAGACTCTGCAGGACGTCGGCCTGGGATACATACACCTGGGTCAGCCGGCCACCACGTTGTCCGGCGGAGAGGCGCAGAGGATCAAGCTTTCCTCCGAGCTGTCGCGGAGGAGCACCGGCCGGACACTGTACATCCTGGACGAACCTACCACGGGGCTGCACTTCCACGACGTCAAGATGCTGCTCGACGTGCTCGGACGCCTGGTCGACCGCGGCAACACCGTCCTGGTCATCGAGCACAACATGGACGTCGTGAAGACCGCGGATTACATCATCGATCTCGGTCCGGAGGGAGGCGACGAGGGCGGACGGGTCGTCGTGGCCGGGACGCCCGAAGAGGTCGCGCGCAAGAAGGACTCGTACACGGGTGCTGTGCTCGCGCGTGTCCTGAAGCAGTAGCTTCATGAATGAACTTTGCTCAGATTCCGTCCCTCGGCGCCGGCGGCGGGGAGCGCCCGGGACCCGAGGCAAACTGACTTCCTCACCCTGCCGGGTGGGTCACGATGTGGCCGCGCGTTGCCTATTCGGGGTCCGAAACGGCTTGACCGCACCTCTCTCACTCTCATAGAATAACAGGTTGTATCCGGACGCCTCGCGGCGTCCCTGCGTCGAACTGCGCCCGGCAACGCCGTGGCCGTCTGCCGATAGCGGGAGTGCTGCAACCGATGCTGACACAGGAGGTGGCCACCGTCAGGAAGACAGCGCTCTACGATGAGCACGTGGCCCTCGGGGGCAAGGTCGTTGAGTTCGCTGGATGGGCCATGCCCATGTCTTACGAGGGCATCATCAGCGAGCACCGGCGGGTGCGGAGCACCGCCGGGCTCTTCGACGTTTCCCACATGGGGGAGTTCGTGGTCTCGGGAGCGGACGCTCTCCACGCCCTGGAGAAGCTGACCACCAACCGAGTTGCCTCGCTCACCGAGGGACGGGTGCAGTACTCGGCGATGTGCTATGAGAGCGGCGGGTTCGTGGACGATCTTCTCATCTACGCGATGCCGGGGCGCTACATGCTCGTGGTCAATGCCGCCAATCGGGAGAAGGATCTCGACTGGATCCGTTCCAATTCCACAGGCGACGTGGCAGTCGACGACGTGTCCGATGAGACCGGGCTCATAGCACTCCAGGGGCCCGCGTCCGAGGGGATACTGGCGGGACTGACCACGGCGGACCTGACGGCGCTGCCCTACTACTACTGGACGAGGGCGGAGATCGCGGGCCGCGAGGCGACGCTGTCCAGAACAGGGTACACTGGCGAAGACGGGTTCGAGATCTACTGCGATCCGGAGGATTCGCACGCCATCTGGAGTGCCCTCATGGAGGAGGGAACGGCCGCGGACATCGGGCCCATTGGCCTCGGTGCACGAGACACGTTGAGGCTCGAGATGGGCTACAGCCTCTACGGCAGCGAGATGGACGCGAGCCGCACGCCTCCCGAGGCCGGTCTGATGTGGGTCACCAGGCTCTCGAAGGGTGATTTCATCGGACGGGACGCGATCGTTCGCAGGATGGACGAGGGAATCGACGAGCGCATCGTCGGGTTCGAACTCACTGGCAGGGGCGTTCCGCGTCCGGGACACCGGATCCTCGTCGGAGACGACGACGTCGGGCACGTGACCAGCGGGACGTTCTCCCCGAGTCTCGGCAGAGGCATCGGGCTTGGCTACGTGAGGTCGGACGTGACCGGCGAGCTCTCCGTGGACATAAGAGGCAGTCGCATCGAGGCCCACACGGTCTCCCTCCCGTTCTACCGGGAGGGGAGCGTCAGGCGCAGGCGTTAGCGCCTTGCTCTCCAGCAGGGGCGGCTCCAGGGGCCGCTCGCGTGAGAGCCTGGCGCGTCAATTCATGAGGTGAGAAATGGGCGAGAAGGACCTTCTGTTCACCGACACGCACGAGTGGCTCAGGGTGGAGGGCGACGTGGCCACGCTGGGACTCACCGACTACGCACAGGGTGAACTCGGGGACATCGTGTTCGTCGAGCTTCCCGAGGCCGGCAGGAGCCTGGCCGCGGGCGACGTGCTGACCACGGTGGAGTCGGTCAAGAGCGTCAGTGAACTCTACGCGCCGATCGAGGGAGAGATCGCGGAAGGGAACGCCGCTCTCGAGGACGATCCCTCCCTCATCAACTCTGATCCGTACGGCAATGGTTGGATCGCGAAGCTCAAGCTCGCTTCCGGGACGGACGTCTCGCAGTTCATGACCGCCGAGCAGTACGAAGCGCATATCAAGGGGTAGGCTTGCCGTACGTCTCCAACACAGACCGCGATCGTGAAGAGATGCTCCGCGAAATAGGCGTCGCGTCCATCGATGACCTCTTCGCTGATGTCCCGCGGGAACTGCGGATGAAGACGGAGCTTGACGTGCCCGGCCCGCTGTCGGAAGCGGAGCTCGTCCGGCACATGCGGAGTCTCGCGTCGATGAACCGGACGACGGACGATGTGGTCAGCTTCCTCGGAGGCGGTATCTACGACCACACGGTGCCCGCGGTCGTCCGATACGTGACGAGCATGCCGCAGTTCTACACGGCCTACACGCCGTACCAGGCAGAGGCGAGCCAGGGTACACTGCAGAGCATCTACGAGTTCCAGTCTCTGATCTGCCGGCTCACGGGGCTTGACGTGGCCAACGCGTCCATGTACGACGGCGCCTCCGCCGCGGCCGAGGCCTGCCTGATGGGTGTCGGCATCACCCGGCGAAAGAAGATCCTCGTCGCCGGCACTGCCAACCCGTCCCTGAGGGCGGTAGTCGCGACCTATCTTGAGGCTTCCGACATCGAGATCGTGGAACTGCCTATGGCCGGGGGCGTGACCGACGCGACGGCGCTCGAGACGCACCTGCCGGGCGCGGCGGTTCTCGTGGTTCAGCACCCGAACTTCTTCGGCCTGCTGGAGCCTGTCGACGAGCTGTCGGCGAAGTGCGCGGAGGCAGGTGTGCTTCTCGCGGCGTCCGTCGACCCACTGTCGCTCGCAGTGCTTAGATCCCCGTCGGACTACGGAGCGTCGATAGCCGTTGGGGAAGGTCAGTCGCTGGGGAATCCCGTTGCGTACGGTGGCCCGCTCCTCGGTTTCATGGCCGCCGACAGGAAACACCTGAGGAGGATGCCGGGCCGCATCATCGGCGCCACTACGGACACGGAGGGGCGGCGCGGCTTCGTGATGACCCTCCAGACGCGCGAGCAGCACATCCGCAGGCAGAAGGCCACCTCCAACATCTGTACGAACGAAGGACTCGTGGCGCTGGGCGCGGCCGTACATATGTCGCTGCTGGGGAAGAAGGGTTTTCGTGAGCTCGCCCTCCAGGTGACGTCCAAGGCGCACTACGCCGCCCTGGCCCTGGCTGCTGTCGCGGGCGTCGGCCTTCGCTTCGACGGACCGTTCTTCAGGGAGTTCGTGATCGACCTTCCCGTGCCCGCTCACCGCGTCAAGGAGGAGCTGGGCAGGGTCGGCATCTGGCCGGGCATCTCGTGCGGCTGCTACTACGACGGCATGGACTCGAGCCTCCTGGTTTCCGTCAGCGAGCGCCACACGCGCGAGGACATCGATTCGCTCGCGTCCGGTCTCGCGGCCGTCGTCTCGTCGGGGGGGAGCGCATGACGGATCCCCGGACGACAGGACACGTTCTCGAACCTACCGTGTTCGAACTCTCGCATCCCGGGCGTTCGGGCTACAGACTGCCCGAGCTGGACGTTCCGTCCGCAGACCTGACGGAGGTTCTGGGGGCCTCGAACCTGCGCTCGGCGCCCCCCGAGCTTCCCGAGCTCTCGGAGCCGGAGGTCGTGAGGCACTTCACCCGACTGGCGGAGATGAATTTCCACATCGACCGGGCGATCTACCCTCTTGGCTCGTGCACCATGAAGTACAACCCGAAGATCAACGAGGAGATGGCGGGGCTTCCCGGATTCGCGGGCGTCCACCCCGAGGCTGCCGCCGGCGAGTGCCAGGGAGCGATCTCGCTCATCTACAACCTGGGCCGCATGCTGGCCGAGATATCCGGCATGGACGAGGTGAGCCTGCAGCCGCCCGCCGGAGCGTCGGGCGAGCTCGCGGGCATGCTCATGGTGCGCGCGTACCTGGCGGACCAGGGCAATCCTCGCAGCAAGGTCATAGTCCCCGACACGGCGCACGGCACGAATCCAGCCAGCCTGACGCTCGCGGGCTACGAGTCGGTCGAGATACCCTCGGGCCCGGACGGGAGGATCGACGTCCAGGCTCTGGTCGCCGCCGTCGACGAGGAGACGGCCGCCTTCATGATAACCAACCCGAATACGCTGGGCGTGTTCGAGAACAGGATCGCGGACATCGCGGAGATCGTCCACGGCATCGGCGGAGTGCTGTACCTCGATGGGGCGAACCTCAACGCGTCGCTCGGTGTCGTCCGTCCGGGTGACGTCGGGTTCGACGTGATGCACTTCAATCTGCACAAGACATTCTCGACACCTCACGGCGGCGGAGGTCCCGGGTCGGGACCCGTCGGCGTGAAGAGCTTTCTCGCGGACTATCTCCCGAGCCCGGTCGTGCGCCGCGACGAGCGGAAGGCCAGGGGACTCGAGTTCGATTTCGACTACGACCGACCGAAGTCCATTGGCAAGGTGCACGCGGTGTATGGGAATTTCCTGGTCGCCGTGAAGGCCTACGCCTACATACTGACACTGGGGCCGAAAGGGCTGAGGCGCGTGGCGGAGAACGCCGTGCTGAACGCCAACTATCTGCAGACGAAGCTCGAGCCCTTCTTCGAACTCCCCTACGGTGGGCTCTGTCAGCACGAGTTCGTCCTCTCGGCGGCGAGGCAGAAGAAGCAGGGGGTCACGGCTCTGGACGTGGCCAAGAGGCTCCTCGACTACGGCATTCACTCGCCCACTGCCTACTTCCCGCTCGTTGTCAAAGAGGCTCTGATGATAGAGCCGACCGAGACGGAGAGCAGGGCCTCTCTCGACAGGTTCGTTGACGTGATGAGGGCCATCGCCGAGGAGAGCGCGTCCAGTCCCGAACTTGTCACTGGCGCTCCGACCGGGACACCCGTGAGCCGTCTGGACGAGTCTCGCGCGGCCAGGGAGCTGGACGTGGCCTGGGGGAAGAGCTAGAGCATGGCAAGCCTGTCCCAGGAGAGTCTCAGCTGGACCTCGTGGCCGATGCTCAGAAGCCCTGTCAGGGCCGTACTGGCGGTGGCGTTCGTGGTGCTGATGGCAGGGACGATCCAGGCGCTGTTCCGCACCACCTACTTCACCGTGGTCGCGGTGCTCCTGGTCTGGGGACAGATCGCGGGTTTCTTCCTGCCGACGAGGTTCTCGCTGACGGACGAGAAGGTTTCCGTCAGGGGGCTCGTCAGCAGACGCGAGAAGGGCTGGAGCGAGTTCCGGTCGCACTACGTCGACAAGGAGGGAGTGCTCCTCTCGCCCTTCATCGAGCGGTCCAGGCTGGAGCGATTCAGAGGCGTGTCGCTTCAGTTCCACGGCAACCGTGACGAGGTCGTGGCGTTCGTCGAGCACATGATGAGCCGCGGCGATGACACCGGCGACGACGCGGAAGGCGGAGTGACCGATGAGCCCGTCTAGCGGCTGGGCGATGAAGGACAGGGCGGACGAGCGTCCGCTGCCTGAGCACAAGGAGGTGATGGACCGCTTCGCGCGGAAGATCATCGACTGGAGAATGACCGCACCCGCCATTCTCTTCATCGAGTCGGCGAAACCGCTGACGTTCCTTGGCAATCAGGCGCTGATATTCTTTCAGCCTATGGTCCAGTCGATCTTCAACTTCAAGACCTACGACGAGGTTGCTGAAATTCTCGAGGACAGGGACAATCTCGAGTATCTGTTGTCCAGAATAGAGGAGCTCGAAGCCGAGCGCACGAAGGCAGAACGGGAGGAGAAGAAGCGGCGCAGGGAAGAGAAACGCGCCGCCAAGGCACACAAGGAAGGTAAAGATGAGTGAGAATGGGAAGATCAAGGCGATCGTCGCGACGGACTGCGGCAGCACGACGACGAAGGCGATCCTGATCAAGCTTGTCGACGGCGAGTACAGACTCATCGTCAGGGGCGAGGCGCCGACCACGGTAGAGGCGCCGTTCGAGGACGTGACCAGAGGTGTGCTGAATGCGATACGGGAGGTGGAGGAGCTGTCGGGTCACGTGATTCTTGACGGCGAGGACATTATTCATCCGAACGATGGCACGAGGGGTGTAGACCTCTATCTCTCCACGTCGAGCGCGGGCGGCGGCCTCCAGATGATGGTCGCGGGCGTCGTCAAGAGCATGACCGCCGAGAGCGCCCAACGCGCGGCGCTGGGTGCGGGCTCGATCGTCATGGACGTGCTGGCATCGAACGACGGCCGCCTGCCGCATGAGCAGATCGAGCGGATCAGGCACCTGAGACCCGACATGATCCTGCTCTCGGGGGGCATCGACGGTGGGACCATCACGCACGTCGTCGAGCTCGGGCAGATCATCTCTGCCGCCGATCCGAAGGCGAGGCTTGGCGCCGAGTACAACCTGCCCGTCATCTATGCGGGCAACAAGGACGCGAAGGACGAGGTGGCGAAGCTCCTGGAGCACAAGACCTCGCTCTATCAGGTAGACAACCTGCGTCCGGTCCTCGAGCGAGAGAACCTCGGGCCCGCGCGCGACAAGATCCACGATCTCTTCATGGAGCACGTCATGGCCCAGGCTCCCGGCTACAGCAAGCTGATGGGCTGGACGGACGCCCCCATCATGCCGACCCCGGGCGCCGTTGGATCCATGATAGAGGCCATCGCCGAAAGGCAGGGCATAGAGGTGCTCGGCGTTGATATCGGGGGCGCCACGACCGACGTGTTCTCGGTCTTCCGGGGTACGTTCAACAGGACGGTCTCGGCCAACCTCGGCATGAGCTACTCGGTCTCCAACGTGCTCGCGGAGGCTGGCATAGAGAACGTCATGCGCTGGGTGCCGTTCAAGCTCCCGGAGCTCAGCGTCAGGAACCGCATCAAGAACAAGATGATCCGCCCGACGACGGTGCCGCAGACCCTGGACGACCTCAAGCTCGAGCAGGCCATAGCGCGCGAGGCGCTCAGGCTCGCCTTCAAGCAGCACAAGGACTTCGCCGTCAGCCTCAAGGGCGTGCAGCAGGAGCGGACCATCTCCGAGGCCTTCAGCCAGTCCGCGTCAGGCGAGACCCTCGTCAACATGATGGAACTCGACCTCCTGGT
>JAUWLR010000078.1 GCA_030613615.1 Candidatus Eiseniibacteriota bacterium | reverse complement strand
CAGTCAAACCGGGGTTCGAGGAAGGTCCTTACCCGGGCTGGGTTCGAGCATCAAGAGGACCGTGTCATGTGCTTCCAGGCCACGGACCAAACGGTCAGCGTGTACTATCTATCTGGAACGAAGGCCTAGATGAGCAGGGTGGACCGCGCCGCCTAACTAGCGTATGCAGCCGACGAGCTTGGCTGTCACGGCGGCTGCAGGCGCGGCTTCGCCGCTGGCACCCGCCGCGCCAGCCTTAACGCTCGCGGCTGATACGCGGTCCGTTAGGTGGGCCCAGCTACTGAAGGGTGAGACATTGCAGAAGTCGGTGGTCGCGATAGGGCTGCTCATTCTCGTGGGGGCCAACATTCTGTGGGCGGTGATTCTGGGAAGGCCGGGTCCGCTCGTGGGAGCGGCGGTGTACGCTGTTGTCGCTTTTCAGGTGGTTCGCCGAGACGAGTACCGAGCTGCCTTCTTCGTCGGCGTAGCCGGCGCAGCCCTGCATCTGTTCGAGTTCTTCCGCGATGGAGGCAGGTCCGCATTGCTGGACACGTGTTTGGTGACCGTGAATGTGGTGCTACCGGTGTTAGTCGCATTTGTAGGGCTGACGGCTTGGCGCCGTCAGGTAGGCAGTGCAGCGCGTGACGCGGGGCCATAGGAACCGCTGGGCCACCTAACTAGCGTATGCAGCCGACGAGCTTGGCTGGCACGCCGACTGCACCGGGCGCTGACGCGCCCGACGCACTCGCCGCGCCAGCCTTAACGCTCGCGGCTGATACGCGGTCCGTTAGGTGGCCCCATCCTGCTGCGGTGTATGGCGGAGGTGATTCCGTGACGGAAGTATGCTGGGCGACATCCCTCTACGAGTTTCTCAAGTGCTGCGAGGAAACCGAGCTGCCCAAGGTCATCTTGGACTGCGGGGCCGGAGGGGAGCCTCCTCCACTGGCTCTGTTCCGCCGCTTTGGCTACACGACCGCCGGCATTGATTTGAATCCCGAACAAGTCAACACGGCAGCAGCGTACTGTGAGAGGGCTGGCACCGAACTGCGCATCTCCGAAGGTGACATGCGAGAGATACCGTTCCCGGACGAATCGTTCAGCTTTGTCTACTCCTACAACGCGATCTCCTTCATGACGAAGCCTGACATCGCCATCGCCATGTCCGAAATGAAGCGCGTTGTGCGGCACGGGGGGCTCTTGTTCGTGAACTTCACATCTATTGACGATCCGGACCGTTCCGAGTTCAGTGACTCGGTCTTCGTACGCGAGAAGCTGCGGAGCCCCCGGTTCTCGCTCTACGAGGATGACGAAGCAGACGCCTACTTCGAAGGCTTCACCCTACTCCGCAAGGAGAAGAGGCTCATCGACAAACTGTATGAGGGCGAGATGATCAAGCAGGCGTACACCGACTACATCGCCCGCAAGAATGGGGCCACCTAACTAGCGTGTGAACCCGTCGAGCTTGGGTGTCACGGCGTCTGCAAGGGGGTCGCTTCGCTCCGGCACACCCCGCGCCACCCTTCACGCTCGCGGGTTACACGCGGTCCGTTAGGCTGCGGCACGATGCGAGCGCTGGGTGTCCGTGGCAACGCGTTCAGGGGGGTGAACCATGAGCAGAGGGACCGTAGTATGCTGCCTTCTTCTGGGGTGCGGCGTCTTCTTGACCTCCTGCGCGTCCCTCGGGACACGAGTTGAAATCTCCAAGCCTGAGTCCGTGAGTTCAATCCGGGTGATCGGCCTCGCTCCCATAGTGGTGGATGAGCACACGTTGTCTGTCTGTGGTGAAGCGGATAGCGTTGCCCGGACAGCCCTGGTCGGTCAGATCGAGCAGAGCGGTACGTTCAGGGTGGTCAGTGCTGACACTCTCTTGGCTCATGTTGACCCGGGAGTATCCGTGGACGCGGAGGCGCTTCTTGCAAGTGCAGATCGCCTGGGGCTCGATGGCGTCCTCTTCTGCAAGCTGGGTGCGTACGAAGCCGAAGTGACCACGACTGAAACCGTCGGCTGGGGCGTGTCGTTCGGCACGGCTGGCACGCATGTAGGCCCGGTCCGGGAGGAGGTTACAAGGATCAACTGGATTGGTGCAAAGGTCTCCCTCCAGATCGCTGAGTCGTCAACCAGAGCGCTTGTCTTAGCAACTGAGTTCGACACGTTCAAGGGCAAGAGTTACTGGACACCGCCCCCTCCTCAGGATCAGATAGCAGACGCGATCGAAGGAGCATACGGACCTATTGCAGAGGCATGGGCGGAATGAGGGAGCAGTGGGGCGGCGCTCTTGCCGCAGCCTAACTGGCGTATGCACCCGACGAGCTTGGCTGTCACGCCGGCTGCATTCGCACCCGCCGCGCCAGCCTTGACGCTCGCGGGTTACACGCGGTCCGTTAGGCTGCTGGCACTACTTGGCGGACCGTATCGAGCGCGCGACTGCTTCGGGAGTAGCGCCAAGTGCGATGAGTGAGCGAATGAGCAGGTCTATTGACACGGACGGATCGCCAGCTTCCATCTTGGCAACACGGGACTGGCTCGACCCGATCTTCTTGGCAAGCTGAACCTGGGTGACCTTATGCTTCTGCCGTCGCTGCCTGAGCGCTCTACTGAGCGCGAGCTTGAGCTCGACGTACGCAGCTTCCTCATCGGTGAGTCCGAGGAGTTCCTGAACGGTGCCGATCTTCCATCCGCCGCGCTCGAGTTTGCTCTTCTTGCTGGTTTTCATGGCTGCCTTCCTCTACTTCGGGTTGTAGGCCCTGAGACGTTTCTTGCACGCTTCGATGACGCGTTTGGATGTGGTAGCGGTCTTCTTCCTGAAGATGTCGACAACGAGAATCGCCCGGTCGTCTATTCTGTAGATGATTCGCCAGTTGGTATCCTCAGCTCTGACGCGGAGCTCATGGCATCGTGATCCGATCTGTGGCATCGGGCGGGACTGGGGCATCCCGAGGCTGACGCCCTCTTGCACAAGCCCGAGCAGGTAGCCGGCTTCGATTCGCGCGGCCGAAGACATGGGAGGCGACTTGAGCTCCCCGTAAACCCAGATGACTGGTTTCCGGTCGATTGTCATAGCAACCGTATATGTCGTCACTGACATAATGTCAAGCAGGAAATGTGCCCGCAGTCTAACTAGCGTATGCAGCCGACGAGCTTGGCTGTCACGCCGACTGCAGGCGCGGCTTCGCCGCTGCACACCCCGCGCCACCCTTGACGCGCGCGGGTTATACGCGGTCCGTTAGGTTTCACGCTTGACAGGCCCGCCATATGGCGTCATAATGGTGACATATGGCGGGACGGAGTTGGCAACCACGCGGAGGGACGAAGATGAACCTGTCGAGCATTGCGAAGATCCTAGGGGGACGCAGGACGTTGCACCTGGACATCCGGAATCGGATGGATCTTGTGGAACTCGGGAAGAAGGGTGTGAGCAAGGCAGCACTGCTCAAGCTGGCGGGCTACCTAGGTCTGTCAGTGGGCGAGATGGCGGCGCTTCTGCCTGTGGGGGAGCGCACGATACAGCGCTACTCCCGAACGCGCCGTTTCAAGAGCAGTGTGTCCGAGCACATTCTGCAGATCGCTGAGGTGGCGGCCAGGGGAGAGGAAGTGTTCGGGGAGAAGGAGAGGTTCCTGTCATGGTTGAACCTGTCCAGCGCTGCTCTGGGTAACACTACGCCGGGGGATCTTCTCAGCTCTCGGTTCGGCGCGGAGCTGGTACTGGATGAGCTCGGGCGGATTGAGCATGGGATCCTGGCCTGATGTATCTCTTTCGCATAGCAAAGACGGTGTACATCAGAGATCTGTCTGGCGCCGGTCCTCGCCGATATGGTGGCCGCTGGAACCACAAGGGCACTGCGGTCATCTATGCGGCCGAGAGCCGCTCCCTGGCAACGCTGGAGTACCTGGTTCACGTTCCGCTGCCCTACGAGCCTCTGGGTCTCTCGATTGCGACGCTCATCGTTCCCGAGGGCGCGAGCGTTCGAGAGCTTCGCCTCGGTGAATTGCCACCCGACTGGAACCGGTTTCCTGCGCCCGGCAGGCTTGCCGACCTGGGCTCAGAGTGGGTGTTAGGCAACGAGTCCCTGCTACTCCGCGTTCCCTCGGCCGTCGTAGATGACGAGTTCAATCTGGTCATCAACCCCGGTCATCCGGAGATGGCAGACGTGAGCCTCGGGGATGTCACAACGTATGCGTTTGACGAACGTCTCCTGCGGCGTTCCAACCGTGAAACCTAACTAGCGAATGCAGCCGACGAGCTTGGCCGTCACGCCGACTGCACCGCGGGCTAGCGCCCGCGACGCACCCGCCGCGCCAGCCTTAACGCTCGCGACTGATACGCGGTCCGTTAGACGTCGCGGATAGAACTCGGCCAAACGTGCTAGAATGGTGGAGGTTTCCTCTACGTCCCCTTAAGGAGTGCGCATCTGTGATCCACATCATCAGAGAACGAGCGACCGACGAGCAGATGTCCGAGATGTCGGAGCAGCTGGAGGGCTACGTGAAGCTCGCGGTGGATGTCCGCCGCGATGTGCTCGCCGGCGGCGGAGCTCTGCACGCGGATTGCGAAGCTGTGCTTCTTGACGACGGCAGTGCCCAATCCGATATCTGGGGAGCCGACTGGATTCCCTCGACGCAGGAAGTCACCTACGAATCCCTGATTAACCTGCGCCCCGGCCAAGGGAATCTGGCGCTCGAGGTACAGGATCCGGCGCTCCGGGAGCAGATTGCAGAGGTGGTCCGGCGTCTCTTGGGAGGTGTATGAGCGAGTGGAGTGATATCCGAGAGCGGTATCTGCGTGACGGCGTTGACATTCGGTTGGGTGGGCTGGCCGCCAACCTGGCTCGCATTGGGTCCTTCTCTCGTAGGTCCGAGCATGGGAGTGCGGTTTCACGCCTGATTCGTGAGAGCGCGCTCTTCATCGAGTGGACAGCAGTCGATGCACCAGAGGAGGCTCTTCCGGAACTTGCGGAGCTCCAGCGGTTGCTCTCTGGTTGGTATCACAGCTGGTCTGATGTGTGGTGCGACGACGCGCGCCGCAGTGTGATTGGAGAGACGGCAAGCAGGTGGTCCGCGCGAGTGCTGGAGCTGTCGGGACTTGGTGGGCGCTGACGTCTAACTAGCGTATGCAGCCGACGAGCCTGGGTGTCACGGCGTCTGCAAGGGGGCTCCGCTCCGAGTCGACCAGCACACCCGCCGCGCCAGCCTTGACGCCCGCGGCTGATACGCGGTTCGCCAGCCGGCGGGGTAGGAAGGAGTCAGATTGTCGAGCCGTTGGAGCCTGATTCCCTACCTGGTGGCAGGATTGCTGGGAGCGGTCTCGGTTGTGGTGCCGCGATTCGGGCCATTCGGAACCGTGGTGCATCCGCACGGTCCCTGGTCGAGCGGCGTACTCGAGGGTAACGTCCTCCTGATGCTCGTTCTGCTGGCCGTGTCGGCTGCAATCCCGATGGCGGTGTGGCCTGTTCGCGCAGTCCGGGTAGGATTGGTCGTGGCGCTGGGACCGGTCGCGTGGGTCGCGTTCATCACGATCTTCCGAGGGCAGGGGAGTCTATTCCCGATTGCCATGGCTTTCGGGTTCGTCATGGGAGCCGTGGCGTCTGGAGTTGGAGTTACGCTCGGGATGTTGGTCGGACGATTGTGTGGGCATCGCGCGCCGGCTAACTAGCGTAGGAACGCGACGAGCTTGGGTGTCACGGCGTCCGCAAGGGGGGCTCCGCTCCGAGTCGACCAGCACACCCCGCGCCAGCCTTAACGCTCGCGGCTGATACGCGGTCCGTTAGACGACCGCGCCCATGGACTTCTCGGTGACGCTCGGATGTGGGGGAGAGGATGAGCTTAGTCGACTTGTTCTACTCTGTGGCCACTGGCTCTCATCGACGGCGCGCGCTTCTCACGCCCATCGGCTTGGTGTTCTTCGCGGGCCTACTCCTGCTGCTCGTTGTCGTTGCGAAGTACGTCGACGCTTGGCTGGGACTTCCGGCGCTCATGGTGGGTCATTCGGGTTTGTTCGTGGGGCTCGGCCTCACTGGGGTTGGCATCCTCCTCTGGGGGTCTTGCATAGCGTTCTTCCTCAGGGCTAGAGGAACACCGGTACCCTTCAACCCGCCGCGCGAGCTTGTCACGGTGGGGCCATACGCGCGTACTCGGAATCCGATGCTGACCGGTATGTTCGTGATTTTGTTCGGTCTGGGGGTCTTGCTCCACTCCGCCGCGTTGGTCTTCTTCGTGACGCCGGCGTTCATTGTTGCTAACGTGATTGAGTTGAGGCTTGTGGAGGAGCCGGAGCTTGAACGTCGGTTCGGTGTCGTGTACACAGAGTACAGGCGGCAAGTGCCCATGTTCGTTCCGGGCTTCCGATTCCGTCCCGGAGAGGGCGCGTCGGCTAACTAGCGTATGCAGCCGACGAGCTTGGGTGTCACGGCGTCTGCAAGGGGGTCGCTTCGCCCCGGCACCCGCCGCGCCAGCCTTAACGCTCGCAGGTGATGCGCGGTCCGTTGGGCAGGCAGCCGGGCTCGTAGTTCGGGGGATTTGACAATGAGGATCAATGCTGTAGCAGCCGTTGTGTTGCTCGTAGCCGTTCCAGGCGTGGCTGCGGTGGTGCACGTTCCAGGGGATGCCGCCACGATTCAAGAGGGATTGGAGATGGCTGCGGCCGGGGACACCGTGCTTGTCGCACCGGACACCTACACCGGTCCGCTGAACAGAGATCTCGACTTCTCCGGCACGAACGTGGTTCTGTCCTCGGTCGGAGGAACGGAGACGACCATCATCGATTGCGAGGGGCTGGGTCGCGGTTTCCGGTTCCACAGCGGCGAAGACACAACGAGTGTGGTTCGCGGGTTCAGTGTCGTTCGTGGTAGCGCAGGAGATGGTGGTGCCGTGATCATAGAAGGTGACTCTGGCCCTCTCTTCGAGGACTGCATCTTCAGGGATTGCAGCGCTGGCAGCGGCGGCGCAGTCTACTGCTGGTCGCTCAACGGGCGAGTGCTGCTCCGAGAGTGCTCCTTCTTCGACAACACAGCCAGTCCCGGTCTCGGAGGGGCGGTGTACTGCATGCTCGGTGGACTCACGCTCTCCGACTGCCTCTTCGTGGGCAATCACGCGGGGAACTGCGGTGGCGCTGTGTACTGCGGCGAGTGCTGGTATCCAGCGACGGTCGTCCGCTGCACCTTCGACTCGAACTCCGCGGTCTGGGATGGAGGTGGCGTTTTCACGGACTTCTACCTCATCGGTGCGGGAAGCCTCCCTGGCCGATTGGTCAGCGCCGTGCACCGCTCGCCGTTCCTGTTGGAGGACTGCGTGCTCCTGGACAACACTGCGGGGCGGCTCGGCGGTGCCATCTCTCTCTGGGGATCAGGTGGGTCGTTCGGAGACATTGTAGGCTGCCTGTTCGTGCGCAATAGCGCAGAGCGCGGTGGAGCCGTAGCAGATGAGGCCGGCTTGTCTTCCCTCATAGGCTGCGTGTTCTCGGAGAACTCCGCGGATGTTGGCGGTGCTCTCAACGTCGCCAGCTGGGGTCCGTGGTTCTTCGAGAACTGCACGTTCTCATTCAACGAGGCTCCCTCGGGAGCGGCGTTCGTTTGCGGGGCGGCCGGAAGCAGGGTTCTCAGGAACCTGATCATCGCGTTCTCCTCCGGCGGCGAAGCCGTGGAGTGCCCGGGCGATCCCCCAACTCTCACGCATTCGGTTGTCTTCGGCAATACTCACGGAGACAGCCTCTGCTGCGAAACGACGGACAACCTATTCGTGGATCCGTTGTTCTGTGATGTGAACGCGCATGACCTGACGCTGTGCGCGAATTCCAGCTGTCTTCCCGCCGGCAATGCCTGGGGAGAACTCGTCGGCGCTCTAGGGGAGGGGTGCGAAGACTGCGTCTCGGTTGTTCGGGCGAAGTCCTGGGGGGCGATTAAGGCGATGTATCGATGAGTCGGCCACCTGCCTGACTGGCGTGTGCAGCCGACGAGCTTGGCTGTCACGGCGGCTACAGGCGCGGCTTCGACGCTGGCGCCCGGCGCGACAGCCTTAACGCTCGCGGCTGGCACGCGGTCCGTTGGGCCGCACTCAAGACAGCAGTGGCTGGCACCACTGCCCTTGCGGATAGGGAGGGAGCCGTGGGAATCAGAAAGGCTATCGTGGTCGGTGTGCTCGCTGGTCTCGTCATGGGCGTGTTTCTCTTCGTTGTTGGCGGAGTCGCGTCGCGCGTGGTCTATGGACCTCAGATGGCTCCCGAGGGCAAGTTCGAGCCCGAGCAGCTCAATGCTTGGTACTTCATCTGGACGAAGCTCGTCATGGGCGTGTTCTTCGGAGTGCTGTTCGCTCTCCTGTACGAAGCCCTGCCCTTGTCGCGCCGCATATCGAGCGTTCTGGGCGGGGTCAAGTACGCGTTCTGGCTGTGGGTCGTTGTCTACCTGTGGGGTCTGTCGCACCCGCTGATGTACGAGACACTGGATGTGCGCAACCAGGTGTTCTGGCTCATCTACACGCTCGGCGGCTTCGTGGGATATGGGTTGGCGTTCGGGCAGGCGCACAAGCGGCACGCTCGGAGTGCTACCTAACTAGCGTATGCAGCCGACGAGCTTGGGTGTCACGCCGACCGCAGGCGCGACTTCGCCGCTGGCGCCCGCCACGCCATCCTTAACGCTCGCGGCTGATACGCGGTCCGTTTGCCGGGCTTGCCGCGGGACGCCGGTTCAGAGATCCTTACTGAAGGAGGACTGAGGATGCGCAAACTCGCAACGATGTCGCTTGCTCTTCTTCTCACGCTCGCAGCGGCATGTTACGCGTCAGGGCAGAGTGCGGCCGGGCCGCGCTTGATCACTGTCAGTGGCCACGCCGAGGTGAAGGTAGCCCCCGATCTGGTGCAGTTGGCCTTGGGTGTGGAGACCGTTGACGCGGACATCAATCAGGCCAAGGCCGCCAACGACGAGCGAGTCGAAGCAGTCCTCGCGGCGGTCAAGGAGCACGGAGTAGAGAGGCGGTACATCCAGACGGACTTCCTGACCATTGAGCCCAGATACAAGGACAGGTACATCACCAGTGAGCTTCTGGGCTACGTGGTCAGCAAGAGTATGGTTGTGCATCTTGAGGATGTTTCGCAGTTCGAGTCTCTGCTCTCCGCAGTTCTGGAAGCCGGCGTCAATCACATCTATGGCATCGACTTCCAGACGTCCGAGCTACGGACGCATCGTGACCTCGCGCGCTCTCTGGCGTTGAGAGCCGCACGGGAGAAGGCCGAGGCGATGGCGAGCGAACTGGGACAGGACGTAGGCCGTCCGCACTCCATCCAAGAGGGACCGGTCCGCTGGCGGTATGGGTCCTCGGGCGCACAGAACGTGATCCAGAACGCCGGCACGCAGCCCGTCGGAGCTGGTGGTGTGACACCGGGCGGCCAGATCTCAATCGACGCCGAAGTCACTGTCAGCTTCGAGTTGCGGCAAGCCGGCTAACTGGCGCATGAACCCGACGAGCTTGGCTGTCACGGCGGCTGCAAGGGGGTCGCTTCGCCCCGGCACCCGCCGCGCCAGCCTTAAGGCTCGCGGCTGATACGCGGTCCGTCAGGCCGCGATGTGAACCACCACCGTGGTACTGAGGAAGCAAACTGATGGTGCGGAACACTGATAGGGACTGGGAACGGCTGGGGGAGACGGAGCCGCATTGGGGCGTCATCACACATGACACGTACCGCCAAAGGAATCTGACCGAGGCGGCACTCAGGGAGTTCTATGAGACTGGAGAGCGCTACACGGACGTCCTGCTGCAGACCATTCGGGAGCGATTGGATCCTCACTTCGCGCCGGAGAGAGTGCTCGACTTCGGATGTGGTGTTGGGAGAGTGACTATCCCCCTCGCGAAGCGGTGCGAGCTCGCGGTCGGGGTCGACGTCTCGCCTGGCATGCTCGACGAGGCGCGAGCAAGGTGTACATCTCTTGGCATTGCCAATGCGCGATTCGTGAGGAGCGATGACTCGCTCAGCCGCGTTTCGCAGACCTTCGATCTGATCCACGCCTTCATCGTCCTGCAGCACATCCCGCCTCGGAGGGGCATGGCGATCGTGGGCCGTCTGATCAGCCTGCTGTCCGAGGGCGGAATCTGCGTGCTCCACGTTGGATACGGCGAGCGGCGGTCTCACCCCGGCGCGGGCGCTCCCCTGGTCAGCAGAATGAGGTATCGAGTTCGTCAGCTGGCCCGAAACGCGGCGGGGCCACTTCTGTCGCGAGTCCGGCCCCGAGTGGAGAAGAGCGGTCCGGCCCCGATCCGCAGCTACGATTACGATCTGAACGCCGTCTTCGAGGTTCTGCAGGCGGCAGGCATTCGTCGCATGCACGTGGAGTACACGGACCACGCGGGGCTCTACGGAGCTATCCTCTTCTTCCAGCACGTGCCGGATGCGGAGTACATGGCCTAGTGCCTGTCAGGATCGGCGGCTCTGGGAGGTCGCGGCCTGGCTGGCGCATGAACCCGACGAGCTTGGGTGTCAGGCCGAGTGCACCGCTCTCTCTCGCCCTACGCACCCGCCGCGGCCGCCCCAACGCTCGCGGCTGATGCGCGGTCCGTAAGGCAGCGCACGGCGCAGCGTCTGATGGTTGAGGCCGCCACATGACGAGCTACTACTCAGAGCAGTTGTCCGGTGACCGTTTGCAGAGGTGTTACGAACTGGCGCCGCCTCGAGTGCAGCAGTATCTCGAGAGTGAGATCCTGCACCTGCTCGAGCGGATCGGACCCGAAGATGCGATTCTGGAACTCGGCTGCGGCTACGGCCGCGTCGCGGTCCGTCTCGCCGAACGTGCGAAGAGGGTCGTCGGAGTCGACGTTTCGGAAGAGAGCCTGGCTTTGGCTCGAACCCTGGCTGGTCCTGACGCGGGATGCGAGTTCCTGCTCATGGACGCTCTTCACATGTCGTTCCCAGATGGGTCCTTCGACGTCGTGGCGTGTGTTCAGAACGGGATCTGTGCGTTTGGGGTTCCTCAGAGTGAGCTCCTGCGGGAGGCGCTACGCGTGGTCAGACCTGGGGGTCTCCTCCTCTTCTCAACGTACTCAGACGCCTTCTGGGCAGACCGTCTGTCTTGGTTCGAGCTGCAGTCCTCGGAGGGATTGCTTGGTCCCATAGACCATCACGCCACGGGAGATGGTGTGATCGTGTGCAGCGATGGTTTCCGCTCCGGAACCGCGACTGAAAGTGAACTTGAGGAGTTGTGCAGGGAGTTGGGAGTCACGGCCGACATCACGGAAGTAGACGCATCCAGTCTTTTCTGTGAGGCTCTCAAGCCGTGTGCTACCTGACTGGCGTGTGAACCCGACGACCTTGGCCGTCACGCCGAGTGCACCGCGCGCTCTCGCGCCCTACGCACCCGCCGGGGTAGCCCCAACGCTCGCGGCTGATCCCCGATCCGCCAGGCGGCATGCCCAGACCGAATGGAGGTATGTGTTGAGACCACGACTCGCCATCCTCGCTGTCGCCGTGACCTTGGTCACTGGATGCGCTTCTACACGGATTCCCGTGTCGGAGCTGTCGGGACTCGAAGAACTCAATGAGAGAGTCGGAGGGAAGACCGTCCAAGTCGTTCTCGCGAGTGGTACGGTCATACACGCCCGGAACATCCACGTGTACGCGGACTCGCTCTCCTGGACTGGCCGTTTGACCGGCGAGATGGGTTCAGGCCGTTGGACCGCCGAGAGGGTTTCAGTGCCCACGGCTGACGTGAAGGCCATCAAGGTCCACAGGACAGCGCGGGGCGCACTCAAGGGTCTGCTCTACGGTGGGGGACTCGGTCTGGCCCTCGCGGTGCCGGTGTACTGGAGGTCCAATGACACTTACAGGTCAGGGTACTTCGTGGCACTGCCGGTGCTCGGAGCTCTCATCGGGATTCCTTTCGGGATGGGCGCAGACGAGGATGTGTACGAGTTCATCCCACCGGCTGGGACCGAGCGCGCTTCCGGTGGGAGACACTGACGGCAGTAGACATCGCTGGCCAGCGGGATTGCTCGCTGGCACGCCGCCTGGCTGGCGTCATCGGTGACTGTTTGGTATCGTGCTGGTGCGTGAGCGAGACTTGCTCGGGCGAGAAGAGGGACCAATTGAGGAGTACATCAGAACGTGAAGCGCGGAACTACGACTGTCCGCGGCTCGGCAGGCCAGTTGTGTTTTCGTATCTTTTCGAGCAGACGAATCTCGGGCATGGCGGCCCGCGTGGTGTGCATTGCGCGGGCGCCCG
>JAUWLR010000010.1 GCA_030613615.1 Candidatus Eiseniibacteriota bacterium | reverse complement strand
CTTCGAGAGTGTTCTTGGTTCCGGAATCCAGCCCCGTGAAGAAGCAGGCTACTCTGTACCCGCCACTCTTATCACCCGAAGGCTGACACCTCACCACCACCGCCTGGGTCTTCACTATCTCGTTCTTCACCTGCCCCTTCTTGTTCCTCAAGGGCAGGACCATCGTGACCTGGAGCTTGGTCAGCGGAGCTACGAAGTGCGCTACGTGGCAGTAGACGCCCTCCGCGCCAACGTTGATGCTCTCGGTCGTGATCGACTCACCGGGAAAGGCCTCGTCCGCACCTGAGAGCTGGAGCGCGATCTGCGCATCAACGCGCCTCGATTGCCTTCGCTCCCTGCCACCCCAATCGTCTCTCTTCTTGTCGCTCATCGCGCCTCCAAGAGATGACATCTTTCTGCCAGCCGCTCACCCGACAAGCCTAGCGGTTCTTCTTCTTGTGACGGTCCTTCCTGCGTCTCTTCTTGAGCTTGTGTTTCGCCATCTTGGCTCTGCGCTTCTTCTTGAGACTAGACATTTGCCTCCTCTGAGCTTCCTGTTCCGGACTCGGGCCCCGTTGTGTCGCCGGGCGCCGCCTCCTGACCACTCCAGTTGACTCTCTCCTTCAGGAACTTGCTTGGTTTGAACACCGGCACCATCTTCTCCGGGACCACGACCTTCTGAGAGCGGTCCCGCGGGTTGTACTTCATGCTGGCCTTGCGCTTCTTGACCTTGAACGTCCCGAACTCCCTGATCTCTATGTGCTTGTGCTGTCCAAGCGAGGCCTTTATGGCCTCGAGCAAAGCCTCGACGACCTGGGCTACATCCCGTTTCGTGAGACCGGTCTTGTTTGCGACGATATCCACAAGGTCGGCTTTCGTCATGGCCCTGAACCTCCGTCGTCGGAGCTTGGCTCTCGCGCCGGGACAGCGTCCCGATTCCCTGTCCTTGAGCGCGGCCCGCCGGGGCCGCGCAACCGGAGTGCCACCCTCGAGGAGAAACCCTCCCTCGCCCGTGAAGGGCACACGAAAGACATCCTAACAACCGGGACCGGGTCTGTCAAATCCTTTTGTGCAGGTCACTTGGAGGGTCTGTATATGTAGTGGGCCCCCAGGTTCGAACCCTCCGGCCGCAGCAGGTTGGAGGCAGTGCCCGTCAGAAGGTCGAACAGTGTCAATCTTTCTCGCCTGACAGGCTCCTGCACGCGCGGTTCTCCTTCGATCCCGGCCATGCGACCAGCGAGCTCCACGGCGTCCTCCAGGGTTCCCAGCCGGTCGACGAGGCCCGCTTCAAGAGCCTGCCGCCCGGAGAATATCCTCCCGTCCGCCAGGGCGGCGACCGCGTCGTACTCCATCCCGCGGCCTTCTGCGATCGCCTCGACGAACTGCGCGTGGATATCGTCGATGGTTCCCTGCAGCAACGCACGCTCCGCGTCCGTCATCTCGCGGCTCCAGGAGCCCGTGTCCTTGAATCTGCCGCTCTTGATGACCTCGAAGTCCAGACCGATCTTCCCGAAGAGCTCCTCGAGGTTGGTGAACGACATCACGACACCGATGCTGCCCGTCAGCGTGCCCGGGTTCGCGAAGATGGTGTCCGCCGTGCAGGCGATGTAGTACCCGCCTGACGCGGCGACAGAGCCCATCGAGACCACCAGTGGCAGGCCCTCCTCCTGGATTCCCCGGATGTACTCGAAGATCTCCTGTGAGGCGGCCGCACCCCCGCCGGGGCTATCGACCCTGAGGACGATCGCCTGGATGCCCGGGTCCTCGACCAGGGACTCCAGATCGCCTATGACCTGGCGGGAGTCATAGATCCCGCCCTCCACCCTGACCAGCCCAACGCGCGCCCCGTAGGTCGGGAACGACAAGCGCTGCCCCAGCACCGATTCTATGGCCACGATCGTCACGAGGAAGATGACGAGCAGCGCGAGCACACCGATGAGCCATCCCCAGATACATCCCTTTCGTGTCATCTTCGGTCACCTTTCTCGTCCAGTACATCCCCCAGCCGGGCCAGAACGGCCCGGACGATCTCTTCCTCATCCGGAGCGACCGTCGACCCTGCGCCGCCGGTGGCGCCAGAGGCCGCGGTTGCTCCGTCACAGGCCCCGCAGTCGGAGCAATCAGCCACGGTTTCGCCCAGCCCCAGCTTCTCCCTCACGTTCAATAGTTTCCGGACGTCATCGCTCGAGAGTGGTGACGGTCCGCCGAGGGCCCTCGCCGCGAGCGTTATCTCGGCGAAATGTTCGACGGTCTCCATGCGGAAGTACGCCTGAGACAGGTCGCGTCCCAGCGTCAGCGCCCCGTGATTGCTCAGCAGGATCGCGTTGAAGCGTGGGATGAATTCGCAGATCGAGCGAGCCACCTCCTCGGTGGACGGGGTCGCATAGCCGGCGAGCGGCACCTCTCCGAGCGTGAGAATGACCTCAGGAAGCACGCACTGCGCGAGCGGCACACCGGCCACGGCGAAGCCCGTTGCCTTCGGAGGGTGCGCGTGGACGACGGCGTCGACGTCCGCCCTCTCTCTGTAGACGGCGAGGTGCATCGGCAGCTCGGACGTGGGCTCTATCCGGCCGGACAGCTTCACGCCGCTCTCGGAGACGACGACGATATCGTCAGGCTTGAGGAATCCCTTGGAGAGCCCCGTCGGCGTCACCAGGATCCTGCCGCCCAGCCGGGCGCTGATGTTGCCGTCGTTGGCCGCGACGTAGCCGCGGTCCCAGAGTCTTCTGCCTATCTCGACGATCTCTCTTCGTGTCTCGAATTCGGAGCGCAATACGTCAGTCCTCGATATCTACGCTGTCGATGACGCCCACGATGATGGTGCGGATGGGCGGATTGTCAAGATTGGTCACCAGGGCCGCCGATGTGCCCTCATCGAGCACGAGCACCGTGTCGCCCTCGCCGGCGGAGACCGAATCGACCGCGAGTTGAGAGTCCCCCGTGGGTTCGCCCCCTTCGGTCAGCTTCTCGACGACCAGGAGCTTCTTGCCCCTGAGCGCAGGATGCTTGATCGTGGAGACGACCTCACCGATGACCCTGGCTATGAACACGCGGCTACCTCCGTAACAGGGGTCAGGTCGAGGTGCGGACCTCGTCGACGATGCCCACTATGGTCGCGTCCACCGGGTTGAAGGGCTCTTCAAGAGCCTTCGAGGCCTCCCGCGACTTGACGATGTACACGAGCTGTCCGGGCGCGGCGCTCACGGTATCCACGGCGACCACCGGGGAGCCCTTCTCAGTCAGGTCGTGGCTGAGCGGCTGCACCACCAGCAACCGATAGCCTGTCAGTGTATCGACCTTCACCGTTGCCCAAACGGCGCCTATCACTCTGCAGAGGTGCAACGTATCGTCTCCATCGTGGCCCGGGCATCTGCGCCCGGGATGTCTCGTCGGGTTCGGCGGATCATCAGGCACCGGCGCGCGTCCGCGCGTCTACAGGATGCTCCCGCCCAGCTTCTCGTGCGGCCTCGGTATGACCACACTTCTCACGAGGTTCCCGCCCTTCTTCGCCACCTCCAGCGCGGCGTCCATTGCGGCTTCGACCTCGAAGACCTCCCCCGTCATGGTGAAGAAGCCCTTCCCCCCCAGCCCCTTGGCCAGTCGTATCTCCAGCAGCGTGACGCCCGCCGCCTTCGCGGCGGCGTCGGCCGCCAGAATGGAGGAAGCGACCGTGAAGGTTTCGACGACGCCCAGCGCACGCAGGTTCTCGACCTCGGTGGCCCCGAGGATAGCGGGGAAGATCTGAGGATGCACGTGCGGTATGAAGAGCGTGTCGACGACGACGGCGCCACCGGTCTCGACTCCGCGCTTGAGCGAGGACTCGACCGACGACACGTCGCCGGCGATGAGGACCATGTACTTGCCGGGGCAGATGGCCGTGGACTCGAGGATCTCGACATCGGCGGTCTTGGCCATCTCATCGGTGACGCTGATGCCGATGGCGATGCTCACTGTCTCGATGAGTCCGATGGCCTCTCTCAACGGCTGCCGCCTCCATGCTCGCCTGTCCCGCGTTCCGCAGCAGCCGTACTGATCACGACGGCTTCCGCACTCACCGATTCTACCACACCACTGATGCTCGCGTGCACTCGCGCGCCGACGCTTCCCTCGGCGGCCTCGCCCACCACGTCCCCCCTGAGGATCTCCTGGCCTGCCTTGACGGTGGGCGCAGCGGGTTCCCCGGCGTGTTGACTCATCAGGAGCGTCACCCGTGACGGGTGCAGCCTCCCTTCCCGAAGGGGCGCGTCGACATCGTACTTCTCGAGTCCGAGCCTCCGCGTCAGGCGCGCGGCCGGGATCTGCCTGTATTCCCTGACGTCGTCCGCCGAGAGGTCCGTCCTGACGTGCGGGTTCGGAACGCCCCGCCGCACGAGTTCCGCCTTCAGGTCGGCCAGTATCCGCCTCGGCTGTATGCCGAGCGGGCAGGCGAAGAGTTCGCACATGCCGCACTCGCAACAGAGGTACGCGGAGGTGATGTGCCTGTGATCCTCCGGGAACTCCGCGTACTGGATCGCCCGGATCGTCCGGTGCGGCTCAAGGTCGTGTCCGAGAAGCGCCCGCGGGCAGAGTTCGGTGCAGGCCATGCACTGGCAGCATGCGGCCCTGGCGATTCTGAGCACCTGCGCCTCTCTCGCGCTCATCGACGACACGAGCGGATGGTCGACAGGCAGTACGATGACGCCCGCCAGCGTTTTCGTTGTCGGCTGCCCACCGGTCTCCATCAGGTGACCCATCATCGGGCCGCCGACTATCACCGCGTGCGCAGGCAGGAGCGCGCCACCGGCGCCCTCGATCAGCTCATCGATGGAGGTCCCTATCGGCGCGACGAACGTCCCGGGACTCGCCACCTCTCCCTGGACAGTGACCATCCTGTCCGTGACCGGACGGCCCTCGACCGCGTCGGCCACCTGGACCAGGGTCGTCACGTTGTTGACGACTACGCCCACGTCCAGGGGTATCCCGCCCTCGGGAACGACGCGCCCCGTCGCCTCGAAGACCAGCAGGAACTCGTCACCCGCGGGGTAGATGTTGGCGAGGGGCATAAGCTCGATCCCGACGTCATCCCGCAGCGCCCCGGCGATGGCGTCCATCGCCCTGCCGTTCTTCTTCTTGAGCGCGATCACGGCCCGCTTCGCCCCGACGGACTCGCGGATGAGCGAAAGCCCCCTGACGACCCGCGCGGGGTCGAGGGCCATGAGCTCCGAGTCCGCCCTCAGAAGGGGCTCGCACTCGGCGCCGTTGGCCAGGACGACGTCGGCGCTGGCGGCCGCCTTGACGTGGCTGGGAAATCCGCCTCCGCCGGCGCCCACGACGCCGGCCCTCTGGATCGCCGTGACCGTCGTTCCTGACACAACAACCTCCATGATCGGCCGGTCCGTGAGACGGAAGCGCCGTGTCCGCTAGACTATGCGGAAGTAGTCGACCAGCGCGCAGCGTCGCTCGCGCGTGAAGGTCGAGGCCTTCGTCAGGCCCTCTCCGGTCGGACTTGCGATGGTGAAGCTGGTGAACCCCTCGCCCCCGAAGCCTAACCCTGCGTACGACGGCCCGTTCTTTACGTAGATGGAAACATCCATAAGCTTCGCCATTCTCGAGAGACTGGCGATGTTCCGTGAGTGCATCACAGCCGTGTGACCGAAGCCGCGCTCGACCTCCTTGGCGAAGTCCATCGCTTCATCCACTGTATCGACCGTCACGAGGGGAATCACCGGCATCATCTGCTCGGACCACACGAGCGGATGCGAACTCTCGGCATCGAAGAAGGCGATCCGCGCGCCCGTGGGGCACGGGAGACCGGCCTCCTCGAGGATGACGCCGACGTCCTTGCCGATGAGGTGACGGCGGAGACTGGAGGAATTCCCGGGCCCCGCATCCTCCTCCACGACAAGCTCCGTCAGGCGCTCCGCGGACCTCCCCTTGATCTCGACGCCGCCGGCATCGCTCAACGCGGCCTTGAGCGCTGGCACGATGCTCCGTACCGCGACTATCTCCTTCTCGGCTATGCAAACGATGTTGTTATCGAGGCTGGCACCGGCGACTATGTCGCGTCCGGCCCGCGGGATGTCCGCGGTCTCGTCAACCACCACGGGCGGGTTGCCGGGACCCGCGGCCACGACCTTCTTGCCCGAGTGCATAGCCGCCTTGACGACGCCCGGTCCCCCTGTGACCACGAGAAGGTGGATATCGGGATGCGCCATGAGAGCCTGCGCCGTTTCGATAGATGGCGAGCTCACGGCCAGGAGGAGCGCCCGCGGGCCCCCGGCCGCGGCAATTGCGCGGTTGAGGACGTCGATGCACGTCAGCGACACCGCCCGGGCGCTCGGATGCGGATTGAACACCACGACATTGCCGCCCGCCACCATGCCGATGGCATTGCAGATGATGGTCTCCGTTGCGTTCGTGGAAGGCGTGATCGAGCCTATGAGGCCATACGGGGCGCGCTCGACGAGCGTCAGGCCATGGTCACCCGAATAGGCGAGCGGTCGGAGGTCTTCCACGCCGGGCGTGTTCGTCGCCGCGAGGCGGTTCTTGCGCACCTTGTCCTCGAAACGGCCGAGGCCGGTCTCGTCCACGGCCATCTTCGAAAGGAGGTCGAGGTTAGAGAGCACCGCCCGTCTCATGGACGCGATCACGGCCTCCCGGGTCTCGCCGGACATCTCGCGCGACTCAGCGAGACTGCGGCCGGCAGCTCGCACGGCGCTGTCGGTGTCCTCGAGGATGCCTCTGCCGTCGAACGCCGGAGGAGACGCGGGAGCCGTGACCCCCACTCCCTGAGCCTTGAGCTCGCCGACCACCTGGTCGACTATCGCCACGATTCTCGCTTCTTCGTCAGCCATCGACCCGTCCCCGATACAGCACAGCGACCCCTAGAGAGACAGAAGTTCCGCGCCCTCAGGCTGGTCGGACCTCCTCCCCATCCGGGATCGCCGCAATGAGGCTACTTGGCGTAGACTACCTCGCCCCCGATCTCGATCGAGTCGACGATCGCCATGATGACCGCGTCGGCCGGCCGGTCAGCCGTGAGCGTCGTCTGTCTCGCGGAACTGCCGCTCGCGTACAGCACGACCTCACCCGTTCCCGCGCCCACCGCATCGACGGCCACGACAAACGTCCCGGTCTCGTTTCCCTCCGGGTCGATCTGTCTGACGACGAGGAGCTTCGTGCCTACCAGCTTCTCGTCCTTTCGGGTGGAGACCACCGTCCCGACGACTCTACCGAGATTCATGCTACTTGGCCTTCGCCCGCGCCGTCTTGCCGATCGGCAGCACGTCCTCGAGGCTCAGATGAGGTTGCGGTATCACGTGCGTGGACATCAGTTCACCGACCTTGCTGGCCGCGGCGTTTCCGGCGTCAACGGCGGCTCTCACTGCCGCCACGTCGCCTCGTACGATCGCGGTGACGTAGCCTCCGCCCACCTTCTCGTAGTGCACCAGCGTGACCTTCGCGGCCTTGACCATGGCGTCGGATGCCTCGACCATGCCAATGAACCCGCGCGTCTCGATCATACCAAGGGCCTCGCCCATCGCTTCCTCCTGTGACCGAGTTCAGTTGTCCGTCACAGCGCCTTGCTGCAGCATCATCTGTCAAGCGACCCCGATGGGATCGCCTACGGCTTGAGCAGTACGTCCTCCAGCATCTCGTGAGGCGCCGGTATCACGTGGTACGATACCAACTCGCCGACCTTCTGCGCGGCCTCCGCACCCGCCGTCACCGCCGCCTTGACCGCGCCGACGTCACCTCTGACCAGCGTCGTCACGTAACCCCCGCCTATCTTCTCGTACTTCGTCAGCGTGACGTTCGCCGTCTTCACCATGGCGTCGGTGGCCTCGATAAGCCCGATGACGCCCTTCGTCTCGATCATCCCAAGTGCAAGGCCTGACAAGTGTCACACCTCCCTCAACTATGCGAGGCCGCGAGATCAGCGAAGGATCTTCACGGTCATCGGCAGCCGCACTCCTGCGGCGTTGGCATCGTCAGTGTCCAGGTGCAGTTCGAGCGCCGAGTTCTTCCCGACGCGGACCAGCACGTTCTCGAAAACCAATGCTCGGTCGCCCGTGAAACGTATACGCACGCGCTCGCCGTCCGTGACTCCACGCTCTCGTGCGTCGCGCTCCGTCATGTGGAGATGGCGGGTCGCCATGATGGCGCTCGCTTTGAGATACACCGACCCGCACGGGCCCGCCACCGTGACGGTCTCGCTGCCGATCAGGTCGCCCGACGGCCGGACGGGCGGGTCGATACCGAGGCGGACCGCGTCGGTGCCGGAGAGCTCGATCTGCGTGTAGGACCGCACCGGCCCCAGAACACGCACGCACTCCAGCGCCTTCACCGAGCGTCCGACAACAGTCACCGTCTGCTCGGAGGCGAACTCGCCCGGCTGCCCGAGGTCGCGAAGCTTCGTCAGCTGGAACCCCTCTCCGAACAGTCGGTCCAGAACGCCCCTCGCGACGTGGATGTGGCGTCCGGAAACGGCCACCGGGATACCCGAGGGCGTCCCTCCGTCCCTGGACTCCCGTCCCGCCGGCTCCTGGCCCGACGTCGCCGCTCCACCGCGCGCGACGTTCCGGGGGTCGCCTGCGCCGGCCTCGTCTCCTCCGGATTCGCGTGTGCCGGTCTCGTTCCCCTTGAGCCTTCGGATGACCTCAGAGGCCAGCCTTTCGACATCGTCCATCTGGCGTCCTCGCTGGGCCCAGCGGCAGGCGCGAATCAGGAACCGAATGCCGCAACTCCACACGCGAGCGCCGCTTCCACCGCAAGATGAGCGCGAGTCTAGCACCGGGCCCAAAAGCTGTCAACGGAAACGCAAGCGGGCTCCTGGCCATGTGGGGGGATGACCGGTTTCCGGGGTGCGAGGGCCGGAGGCGTCGGTCAGGCAGCTCACTGAGGCCGGTCGGCCGTGCTGAAGCGCTCTCCCACGCCGGACGACCCCCGGCCGGGGGTTGGGCGCAGTACGTCCCGAGAGAAGCGAAGCTCGCGAGTGCGGCGGGATGAGGCGAGTGTAGAGAGAGGCGGTACTAGCGGAAGAGAGCCTTGACCGCTCCCCATGAGGTCTGCTTCACCGGCGAGTTGCAGTTGCCGCATCCCTCGGGGAAGGCGCCGATGAGCTCTGCCCAGGTGTTATTGGCCGGCAGACACGGGGAGTTGCTGCAGAGCGAAAGGTCCCCGGCGTAGATGTTGCAGAAGCGAGGGTCCTCGATCAGGACGTCGCCCGGTGATATGCACAGCGTATCGGAGCCGGCGTCAGGGAAGAGGATGCTGTGCGAGATCTCCGGGGTGCCTCTTCCAAAGCAGTGAATCGGCTCGCCGTTCTCGCCTTGTTCGCCTTCGCTGAAAGCGATGATCGAGTTCACGATCACTGGAGAACCCCAGTGCGACAGAGAGATACTGCTACCTGTCGCAGCGGAGTTCCGCGAGAACGTGACGTTGGTCAGCGTCGGGGATGAGTCGAAACAGTAGAGTCCACCTCCGTCGTCCGCCTCGTTCGAATCGAAGGTGACGTTCGCCAGAGTCGGCTCAGGCCCGTCCCAACAGTACATGCCTCCCCCGTAGACGGCGCGATTGTCCGAGAGGACAACTGACGTCAGCTGGGGGTGTGAGTCGTACAGGCAGCAGATGCCGCCGCCTCGCGATTCCGCCTCGTTGTCCAGGAACACCACCTGGGTGAGCACGGGAGAAGAGTTGAAGCAGTACATGCCGCCGCCGGAGTAGTCCGGGTAGCCACCGTCTGCAAGTCCACGCGTCACGGTGAAGCCCCTGATGTGCGTGTCGCTGCTGAGACCGATGCAGATGAACACCCTCGAGAGACGCTGACCATCGATCGTGACGCAGCTCGCCTCTCCAGTCTCGCTCCGCAGGTGCACGCCTGACTTCATCACGATGTCGTGCTCATAGTACGTGTCGCAGGCAACGAGCACCGTGTCGCCGGCCGACGCCGCGGTGATGCCGTCCTGGATGGTTGGCTGCTCGCCCGGCACGTGAATCGTTGTTGCCAGAGCACCAACAGCCACCAACAGGACCGCGGCAGCCCAGGCGGCTTCTCGCATGGCCTTCATCGTGCTTCCTCCCTCGCTCTTGCGTGTGTCTGGTCAGCATTATGCCACACGCACACACACGTTTCCACCCAATTCCTGGTCAGGCACGGCGTCGTCGTGGGCGGGCGCGGCTGGCGTCATGGGAGCGCCAGGCCGACGTCCGGCTCTGTGCGCCGGCGGCATCCCTGTCCGAGGATGCCCACTGTCCGGACTCGGTTGCGGAGGCGACCCGATGACACACGGCAAGGAGAAGCTGGTGGTGCTGAAGCAACCTGAGGAGAGAAGGCAAGAGAGCCTCCGGCAGTCGGGCTCTCCCATGATGCGCGTTCGAGGGTGATCCGCCAGGCGACCCGTCAGGCTGAAGTGTCTCGCGCTCGCTTGGCACGGCACGTGACGGCTGCGGTTCCTTGCGGAAGGGGGGTACAATAACGCGCCCCCCGCATACATGCCGTGCAATCAGGTTCGGTTCGACTCATTCTCTGGGTATGGGGATCAGCCCACGACCTGGTGACTGCTCACGAGCATGGCAGGGGACGCATGTCCCTATTCAGCTGTCTGGCGCCTATAAGAGCAGGAAATGTGCCCAGATCCCCGGAGGGCATGGCGACGGCCTCACAAGCGTCCTGTGGGCCTTGTGGGGTGGACTCCTGAGTCATGGGGGGTGTAACTGATCGGTGGTGGGTGCGTGTGGAAGCGGGCGACCGGCGCACAGACTATCGCATTTTGCAAGAATGTGGCGCCTGGCCCCTGGTCCGGTCCTCAGGGGCTCAGCGGACATTCTCTCCCGCGACCAGGCGGAGTCCGCGGCGGTACTGGCACGCGATGAGATAGACCATCACGTCCCGAGACAGGCCGCGGAGCCACATGGCCCCGGCGACCCACTTGACCAGCGTGTAGAAGAGCCTGTTGGTGGCAAGCGCGACCAGCAGCTTCCGGAGCGTGAGGGCGCCGCCGTCTCCGGGCGTGCGCGGCAGCAGGACGTCCGCGGAGAGTTCGTGCGCGCGGTGAGGGTGCTTTGCCAGAAGACGCAGCAGCGGCCGCGCGGTGTCCAGGCGCTTCGCGAGCACATCGTCGAGCGTCTGGACGTGCAGGTGGTATGCGACGGCCTCGGCGCAGTACATGAACCTCAGTCCCGCATCGTCCTCCAGGCGGAAGGCCAGCTCCGTGTCCTCGAAGCCGTAGCGTCTGAACGTCTCGTCGAACAACCCGACGTCCAGGAGATGGCATCGCTGGACTGATGCGTTGTTCGTGACGAAGTACCGGGCGGGAGACACGGAGCCCGGGGGAAGCCGGTGCACCCCCATCTCGTCGAGGTATGAGAACACGGTCGCACGCCCGAGCTCCGGCGCAGTGACGGCGCTGCCGATGACCACGGTTCCGGGGTGTGCGTCGTGAAAGCGGACGTGCCGCTCTATGAGACCGGGTTCGCAGCGCATGTCGTCGTCCACGAACACGGCGAGGTCGCCAGTCGCGCCGCGGAGGGCCGTGTTCCTCGCCGCGGCCCTCCCCTTGTTGACCTCGTGCCTTATCGGGACGAGCGTGTAGGGTGTCTCGAGCGACTGGAGATACTCGAACGTCCCGTCGTCGGAGCAGTCGTCGACTACGACCACCTCGATACTCTCTGCGGGGTAGGTCTGCAGTCCGAGCGAAACCAACGTCGGCTCGAGGAACTCCCGCTTGCAGAAGGTCGGGATGATGACGCTAACGGATCTCGCGGGCTCCACCAGGGTTCCTCCGGCGCTCGACGAGCTCCAGGCAGAGCTCCTCCATTCTCGCCATGTGGGTCTCGTGGTCAGCGCGATCCTTGATGAGGCGTGCGCTGATGGTTCCGAACTCCCTCCTGCGCTCCGGGGAGTCTATGAGCGACAGGACGGCACTCTCGAGGGCAGTCTGGTCCCGCGGGGTGACGACGAGGCCGTTCTTCCCGTCAGTGACCCACTCGAGCGCGGAATCCAGACTGGACACCACCACCGGAGTCCCGCACGCCATGGCCTCCAGCAGCGACACGGCGGTCGCGTCGACCGACGGCACGCTGAGGAACACGTCGGACGTCACGAGGTACGCCGGGAGCTCCTCGTGCGGGATCCTGCCCACGAAGTGCGCTCTCTCATCGATGGACAGCTGCCCGGCCAGCTTCCTGAACTCCTTGTCGTCGCCCTCGTTGCCGGCGATGATGAAATGCGTGTCCGGGCGCCTCTCGAGAATCCCGGGGATAGCACGCACGATGACGTCGATGTTGTAGTAGGGCTGCGTGAAACTCCTTATGCTGATGACCACCGGTGAGTCGGCGGGGATGCCCAGCCGCTCCCGCACGTCCGACGGCGCGTCCGGCCTGAAGGCGGTCAGGTCGCCGCCCCACTGGATGACGTGGCACGCCTCCCTCCGGGCGCCCATGGCGACGGCCCGCTCCAGGATGTCCTCTGAGTCCCCCGTCACGAGGTCGGCGCGTCTCAGGGCCATCCGCGCGAGCCTGCCCTTCAGGAACGAGGTGTGAGGGGTGACGTAGACGTCGTCGCCCCAGACCGTCAGGACGTTCGGGTGAAACCCCGAGAAGACACCCCAGTAGCCGTACCCCGTGAGGAAGTGGGTGTGCAGGAGGTCAGGACGCACCTCCGCCAGGATCCTCTTCACCTTGCGGAGCGCCACGGCGTAGTGCAGGGGCTTGAAGCGGATGCCGGTTCGTATGTCGTACAGCTTCACGCCCTCGATCGGGACGGGCTGGACCGTCATCAGGTGGACCTCGTGTCCACGGTTCACGAACGAGCGGAGCCAGCGCTCGGTGTGTATGTGCCCGCCTATCGAGAGGTACGCGATTCGCATGCTGTCAGCTCCAGATCGATCGTTCCGAGCGCCGCCCCGCGGTCCCGTCGCTGGGCGCCGTCGGAGGTCCCGTCGCAGCGCGCCCCCGGAGGGCCCGTCCGACGACCGCATCCGGCCACACCGGCGCGGCACAGCCTACGTGACCAGGTCGAGGCCCGTGTCCATTCGGGATTCCATGAGCTTGCCGTGGCGGCGCAGGTAGCCCGCGGCCACCCACACGTAGAGCCACACGACAGGTATCAGTTTGAAGCCGTGGTTGACGACGTGTTCGAGCGCGCTCCACGCCCGCCACGCCTCCGCGGGGTCCGCGCCCGGCACGTCGTAGAGAACGAAGAGGGTTGGAAGAGCGGCGAGCGCGTAGATGAACCACAGTACGCGCGCCCTCGTCCGTGCGTAGAGGAGCACGAACACGGGTATCAGGAGAACGTAGTGGTACTCCCACACCTCTCTGAACACGAAGAAGTACACGAGCGTCCAGAGCGCGAAAGACTCGAGGAAGTCAAAGGGCTTCCTTCGGAAGGTCACCCACAGGCTCGTGAGCGCCGGTACACCCATGACCAGACCCACGCCCAGACGCGTGAGCGACAGCTTGATGGGACCCAGATGTCCGAACGCCTGCGACGCCAGCGGGAAGAAGCGCTGCTTCAGAACCATGAAGAATGCGACGGCGCCCATGTTCCCGGAATACGGGTCCAGGTTGAGGCTGAAGTTGTCGTTGCTGAACTGGCCGGTTCCGTGACTCCGGAGCAGGAAGTAGGGAATACTCGTCAAGAGAAGCAGCAGCACGGCCATGGTGATGGTCCGGTACTTTCGCAACCTGAGCAGAATGGGCACATACAGCACCGTCAGGTGCTTGATGACCACGCTCGCCCACCACCAGCCGTCGGACGCAAGCGCCCTCCCCCGGAGGTGCATCACGGCGAAGGCGAATGACATCGCTGCCATCGCGAACGTGAGCTGACCCATGTACTGCTCGATGTAGAACGGCGTGTACATGAGCCACATTGCGGCAAGGTAGGCGAACAGAGTAGAGTCCCGAGTGATGCGCCGCGTGCCCCAGATACAGAGCCCGAGGACGAGCTCGATGATAGCGACCCAGATCCAGTAGGCGACCTTCGGCTCCACGGCGTTGGCCGCGACCCCGATCGTGTACGCCACGAAAGGAAGGTAGCGGTAGAAATACGCGTACGGAACGACGCGGTCGGGATCGTCCATGGGTCTCGTGTAGATGTTCTCACCGTCCAGCACGTAGCGCCCGGCTTGGTAGAAGGCGTAGAAGTCGCTTCCCTGCCCCTCGCCCAGGTTGTGCATCCCCTCTGGAAAGAGAGGGTTCAGAAAATGGCCCGGGGCGATGAGGGACGCCAGGAACACGACGTGGACCGCTATGGCCACGAGCAGGACTATCCTGGCAGCAGGTTTCATGTGAGCTCTCCCCCGCTTCTAGTCCTGCGACCCGCAGCCTTCTTCAGGCCGCGATACCATGCCTTCTCCAGCACGAACCTCCGGACCGGGACGTCCGCCGTCCCGAAGGACGCTTTGAAGGCCCTCACTCCCTCGATACCGCCGCTCGACCCGAGGTCGTAGGTGTGGTGTCCGTCACGCACGGCCTGCTCGATCGTGTTGGCGTGCAGGAGGTTGTTGGGCGCGAGTGACTTCGCGGCGTCGGTCGATACGTTGCCCCAGTTCATCACCGTGCCGTGAAGAGCGAAGTTGAGGTCGCCCGCCAGCACATCGCCATCGTGAACGGCGAGCCACATCTGCACGGCGTTCCGGTCGAGGGCGGACAGGGCACTGAAGAACTCCGGTCCCGGTCGCGGTCTGATCGCCCACTCCCTGCTGCACTCCTCGAGAACGGCGTGGTAGGTGAGGAAGTCCGTCTCGGACTCCGCACGCCTGATGGTCACTCCGGCCTTGACGGCCTTCCGAATCTTGTTGCGGGCGGACGGCTTGAACCCTCTCTCGAGTTCCTCGTAGCCCGCCGAGAGAGAAAGCACTTGCACGGTGTCGTCGATACGGCGGAATCCGGGCAGGTCGGATTCCTGGATTCGACCCGAGCGGTCGACGACCTGCGCGAACCCCACTCGCAGCGACGCCGCGGCTCCGGCGAACTCCGCGAGCAACGCACACGCGGTGTCCGCGGGCGCGGCAGCGCCCAGCACCGGACCTCCGAAGGTGCCGAACGCCATGGATTCCAGCGTCGTTGCCCTGAACCTCGACCGGCCGAGCACTGGCATCAGGGCAATCAGCCGGTCGCCATCGCGCGCGGCGACGTGCGACGATTCGAAGCCGGGCAGGGCCGAGGTCAGGACGTTGGACCACTCCGGCGTGTGAAAGAACGTAGCGGCCTCGTCTTCAGCGACGAGGCGGCTCCACTCCCCTGTATTGACGTCGGCCGACAACTCGATGTCCAGCTTGAACCACCTCTTCAGAGCTGTGCCTCGCAGTGCTGCCCGGCGGGCTACCGCGGGCGGTACTGAAGGGCGCTACCTCCTGTAGTAGTCGAGGAGCTTACACACCGCCTCGACCACATCGTTCACATCGCCGTCGCTCATAGACGCGTAGATGGGCAGCGACACCGCGCGCTCAAAGAACTCCTCCGTCACCGGGAAACTGCCGCGTCCGTAGTTGAGCCGCTTGCTGTAGTACCCATGGTAGTGGACAGGGATGAAGTGAACGCTCGTTCCTATACCCTCGTCCGAGAGACTCCTGATGAAAGAGTCGCGGTCGATCGTGAGCAGCTCAGGTTTAAGCCGGATCGGGTACAGGTGCCACGCGTGCCTGCACGAGCCGCAGGACGACGGCACACTGATCGCATCCTTGGCCCGAAGTCCGCTGTCGAATGCCCGCGCGATCTCCTCGCGTCTCTCCCTGAACTCGTCGACCTTCTCCATCTGGTGTATGCCGAGGGCAGCCTGGATATCGGTCATGTTGTACTTGTGGCCGGGTTCGTGAACTTCGTAGAACCACGACCCCCGCTCGGAATAGCGGTTCCAAGCACCGCTGGTCATCCCGTGGAGGCTCAACACGCCAACGCGGTCAACCAGGTCGGCATTCGGCGAGGTCAGGCTGCCGCCCTCTCCGGTGGTGATGCCCTTTGTCACGTAGAAGCTGAAGGACGTGGCGTCTGCGACGGATCCCACCTTACGTCCGCCGTAGTCCGCTCCCATCGCGTGGGCGGCGTCACCGAGGACCGCGATGCCTCGGCGCCGCGCAAGCTCCATGATCCCGTCGATGTCAAAGGGCCGTCCCCCGAAATGCACCGGAACGATGAGCTTCGTGCGTTCCGTGACGGCGGCGTCCAGGATCTCGGGTGTGACATTCAGGGTCTCCGGGTCCACGTCGACCAGTACGGGAGTCGCGCCCACATGGATCGCGCAATTCGGCCCCGCGATGAAGTTGAGGGCCGGGAGGATGACCTCGTCTCCCTGCTCCACTCCCAGCACTTTCATGCCGAGGTGCAGCCCGGCCGTGCACGAGCTGAGAGCAGCCGCACGCACGACCCCGACATAGATCGCGACCATCTCCTCGAATCTCTTCGTTCTCGGACCGACGGTCAGCCATCCGGACCTCAGGGTGGCAACGACCTCGTCGATCTCCTTCTCGCCGATCGAGGGAAGCGCAAAGGGAAGGAAGCTCGCCCTGACGGGTTCGCCGCCCTCAGCCGCGGGTAGTGCTCTCTTCATCTCCCTCCTCCGCTGACATGTCTTCGAAGAGTTCCCTGAGCGTCCTGACAACCCCTTCGCGGTCGCCGCGCGCGGCGAGCTCCTCGAGCAAGTCCGAGGCGGACGCGATCTGCGCGAGCGGCGGCGAGCCACCGGACTTCAGGACAAGGATCTTGTCGTACTCGGTCCTCGAGAGCGTCTCCGCGGAGGACCAGAGCTCCTCGTGCAGTTTCTCGCCGGGGCGGAGACCGCAGTACTCTATAGCTATATCCGTGCCGGGTTCCAGCCCGGACAGCCTGATGACGTGTTCTGCGAGCTCGGATATCCGGATGGGATCCCCCATGTCCAGCACGAAGATCTCGCCGCCGCGGCCGGCGAAGCCGGCCTCGAGGACCAGCATGGCGGCCTCACGGATGGTCATGAAGTAACGCGTGACGTCCGGGTGCGTCACCGTAACGGGCCCACCGAGCCTCACCTGCTGTTGGAACATCGGGACAACGCTGCCGCGACTGCCCAGCACGTTGCCGAACCGCACGGCGATCAGCTTGGTGCGGCATCCCTCTGCCGTCTTCCTCAGCATCGTCAGCTCGGCGAGTCGTTTCGATGCGCCCATCACACCCCTGGGACGCACGGCCTTGTCGGTCGAGAGCATTACTAACCGCTCGACGCCGTACTTGGCGGCCGCCTCGATCAATCTGCGTGTGCCGGTGACGTTGTTCTTGATGGCCTCGTCCGGGTAGAACTCCATGAGATGGACGTGTTTGTGCGCCGCCGCATGGAACACTACGTGGGGATGGTATTCGGCGAAGACGTTTTCCAGCGCCACCTCGTCCGCCACGCTCCCGATGACCGGGACCCTGTTGACGTCCGGGTGGTCGGTGGCGAGTTCCCTGTCGATCTCGTAGACGCTGTTCTCGCCCCGTCCCATCAGGAGGATGCGCGAGGGCCTGAACCCTGCGACGAGCCTGGCCAGTTCAGACCCGATAGAGCCGCCCGCGCCGGTGATGAGGACCACTCGACCCTGAATGTACGCGGTCATCTTCTCCACATCGAGCGCGACCGTCTCGCGTCCCAGCAGGTCCTCCAGTTTGAGTTCCCGGATCTGGTTGATCTCGACGTCGCCGAGGATTATCTCCCAGACGCCCGGGACGATCTTGAACGAGCGCCCGGTCTCCTCGCACAGCCGGACCACCTCACGGATGGTGCGGCCCGATGCGGAGGGTATCGCGATGACGACTTCCTGGATGTCGTGTTCGGCAGCGACGACGGTAAGGTCCGCTATGGTGCCGAGCACGGGAGCGCCGGCGATCGTCTGCCCCAGCTTCGCCGGATCGTCATCAAGGAACCCCTCGACGACGTAGCCGTGCTCGGGCCGTCTGGCCATCGCGGTCGCGGCCATGGTCCCCGCGGACCCGGCGCCGACCACCAGCGTGCGCACTCTCTTCTCCTGCTTGGTCATCGTCTACCTTATGATGGCTACCTTCGTGAAAGCCACTTCGCCCGTGGGCATCTTTACCCTGATCACGTAGACACCGCTGGGTACCTCGTTCAGGTCGGTATTCAGCGAATCCCAGATGTACGGCTCTCGCGTCGCCGAGAGCTTCCGGATGCTCTGCCCCGTGATATCGAAGACCTCGACGGTGGAACCCTCCGGTGCACCCTGGATCTTGATCCACTCGGTCGACTCCCCCTGCTTCCAGGGGTTCGGGTACGCGAAAACGTCGCTGTCGGGTCCGAATCCGGACTCGAGCACGTTCAGGAACGTCTCCCCCGTGCTCAGCTCCTCGGTGACCGCCCACACGGTGCCGTCGGTCCGGTCGACCGCGATCAGCTGGACAAGATCGTCCTTCAGTCCGTCGGCCGTTGTGTGAAACTTGGCCAACTCGCCGCTGGAATAGAGCATCGCGACGCCCTCGTCGGTCGCGGCCCACACGTGGCCCTGCACGTCCTCGGCAAGGTCCGTGATCTTGTCGACGCCCAGGTCGCTGAGCACGGTCCACGTCTCGCCGGCCGCATCGAAGACGGCGATCCCGTTGTTGGCGCCCAGCCACACGCGTCCGTTACCGGTCACGAGCACAGAGTGGATCACGTCACTCGGCAGGCCCTCCGTGAGCCCGTAGTGCACGATCGTGTCATCATCGTATGTGTAGTAGTCTCCGAAGTCCCAGACATCGACTCCACGGTGGTAGTAGACGATCCAGAGCCTGCCCAAGTTGTCGATGGCCAACTCCCTGACGTCGTTCGTGAAGAACCCCGCGAGCGCGTCGTTGTAGTGGTAGGTGAGCCACTCGTCGTCGGTGGGCGTGGACGGGTCGTTCTCGATGAGGAGTTCGAGGGTGGACAGCTGATTGGAGTCCTCATCCCTGATCCCGAACCACATGTTGCCGTTCGCATCCTGAGCCATGGAGAACACGCGTCCGCTCAGGAGCTCACTGCCCTGGTCGTAGTACGTCCACGTATCGTCGCTCTTGTCGCTGAACGTCCCGCCGTCGTCGAGCCTGTCGAGCGTTGACGACCCGTCCCTGGCCGTCCACTTGTTCCCAAGGGCGTCGCTGAAGATCGAGTTCCGGAAAGCGTCGCTCCGCAGGCCCCCGTCCGCGTGCACGTGCAGGACCCAGGTCGACCCGTCGTACGCGAGGAGCCCGTCGTGCTCAGTGGAGAGCCAGACCGTGTCGCCGTCCATGGCGATGTCGAGGATCTTCGGGTTGGCGCCGCTCGGGCCCTCCGGCAGCGGCACGTCATGCCACTGCTGGGCCCCCGCCGTGAACGGAAGCGCCAGCGCGGCGACCAGTCCCAGCAGTAGTAATGATCTCATGGTTGGCTGCTCCTTCATGCGAAACGCGGGCAGAGCTCATCTGCCTCGATGGTCACCGGAGTCGTCCGATGAACCGGGTTCGACCGACACATCGGCCCACCCCAGAAGACACTGCATGAGCCACCTCATCAGGATCTTGGTGTCCCCTCCGAGCGACCAGCCCTGCACGTAGTAGGCGTCCAGCGCCGCGAGTTCGTCCGCAGAGCTCTTTCCCTCCGCCGCGGACACCCGGGCAAGACCGGTGATCCCCGGCCTTGCATCGAACCGCAGCCGTCCCCTCAAGCTGAGAGTCGCAGGATCGACCGGAGCAACCACCTGAGGACCGACGAAGCTCATCTCACCCTTCAGCACGTTGATGACCGACGGGAAGACCGAAAGCCCGTGACGAACCGTGAACCTCCTGAGCCCCGACGGTTCGTCGGTGTGGTTGAGGACGTGCATGCTGAAAGTCCTTCCGCCGAGGCCGGCCCGCTGGACTGACGAGAGAGGTCCCGTCCTTCTGCCGAGCAGGGTCGCGGCGGACGTGACGACGAGAATCGGCGCCCAGGCAACAACGAGAAGGGCAGCCCCCACGGCGTCGAGCGCACGTTTGATTCCGGCGCCTGCTCTCAAGAGCGCCTCCCGCTCGAACGCGACAACGGGAAGGTCAAGGAACTCCTCGACCTTGGCTCGCTGGGTCAGGATGCCGGTCAGCCCGGATACCATCTTGACGTCGACAGCGCTTCTTCTCGCCTTGAGTAGAAAGTCGGCGATCTTGTCGTGAGAGACCCGCGGGTCCGCGAATATCACCTCCCCGATCCGGTGCTTCTCGATGAGCTCGGGCAGCTCCTCCAGGCGTCCGATGACCGTGAAGCCCGGCGGTCGCTCACCATCGTCGACCGCAACGAGCCCCGCCAGGTCATAGCCCAGCGCGGAGTGCGCGAGCAGTCTCTCCGCCACTCTGCGGGAGGTCTCGTCCGTGCCGACCACGGCGGCCCTCGTCAGGTCGAATCGCCCGGCCCGCACCAGCCCGTGGAGCTTCCTGAGCCCTATCCGTAGCGTGACGGTCAACACAACGGCCAGCACGCAGAACGCGCCGACCAGCACACGGGAATAGGCGGTCAGCGATATGAGAAACGTGCTCGCCATCAGAATGACTGCTGCGACGGCCGTCGCCCTGAAGACCCTCAGGATCAGGTCCGAGGCCCTCTCGCGCTCGACGGAGCTTCGGTAGAGCCCGAAGAACGCGTACGAGAACACGAACACGAGATTGGCGAAGGCCAGGAACGTCCCGTAAACGGAGATCCCGAACATCGGCTTCTCGAGAAGCCCCTGCAGGCTGGACCTCAGGACGTACGCGAGGCCGAAGCCGCCGTTGATGGCGACGAGGTCGCTTATCAGAAGGACCGAGTTGGTGAGAACCCGCCGGTACTTCTTCAATCCGTAGATCGCCTTCCCCCACTTCTCGTAGAAGTGGATCATCGATAGCCCATGTGTGATGAGCTGCTTGGAGAGCCCGGGTCGCGCGCTCTCCCGCGCGTGGCGGTGCCGCATAACGGAGTCGGCGACGTACCAGACCTTCCAGCCGCTCTGCCAGACCCTGTAGCACCAGTCGACGTCTTCGAAGTACAGGAAGAAGCGCTCGTCCATTCCCCCGAAGTCCGCGAGCGCCGTCCTCCGCACGATCATGCACGCCCCGATGACCCAGTCCACCTCTCTCGACTTCTCGTGATCGAAGTCGAGCATCAGGTAGTTCGAGATCGTGCGGCCGTTCTCCAGGAGCTTCCCGAGCGGCGTCCGTCGAAGCACGAGCGTCCAGAATGTATAGAAGCGCCTGCACGAGTACTGCAAAGACCCATCGGGGTTCAGCAGCTTCGACCCGGCGATTCCGGCGTCCGGGTGCGCGTCCATGAACGAGACCAGCCGGTCTATGGCGTCCGGGAACACCACGATGTCAGGGTTGAGCACAAGGATGTAGCGTGCGCTTGCCTCGGCGATGCCCTGATTGACCGCCCTCGAATACCCGAGGTTCCTGCCGTTGGCTACCAGACGGACCTCGGGATGTTCCCGCTCCAGGAACTCCACCGTCCGGTCTGCGGAGGCGTTGTCAACGACCACGATCTCAGCACGCGCGCAGACGCCGGTGTCGCGGACCGACGCAAGGCACTCGCCCAGCTCCGGCAGGCTGTTGTAGCCGACGATGACAATCGAGAGATCCGGCTCAGCAGACGAGCTCACGGCCTCTTCAGGATTCTCGCGATTCTCAGGCGCCAGACCAACCACATCGCCTCCCATACGATACGTCTGGACATCTTCGACGTGCCGGAGTGACGGTCCACAAACACGATGGGGATCTCGACCAGCGAGAAGCCCTTTCTCCAGCTCCTGAAATTCACCTCGATCTGGAACGAGTACCCGTCGGACCTGATGGTCCTGAGCTCTATCTTGCCCAGGACCTTCCGGTGGAAGCACTTGAAGCCACCCGTGGAGTCCCGAAGCGGCAGCCCCGTGACGATGTGCGTGTACACATTGGCGAAGTAGCTCAGGAACAACCGCCGGAGCGGCCAGTTGACCACGTTGGCGCCAGTGATGTACCGCGAGCCCAGGACGACGTCGTACTCGCGCGCCTGCTCGACGAGGTTCGGGATCTCGTCGGGGTTATGTGAGAAATCGGCGTCCATCTGGATAATGAGCTCGGCGTCCGTGTTCAGGGCGTGCGTGAAGCCGTAGACGTACGCGGAGCCCAGACCCATCTTGCCCGGCCGGTGCAGCACGTGGACGCGCGGGTCCTCGGCCGCGACCGAGTCCGCGTACTCGCCCGTGCCGTCCGGCGAACCGTCGTCGACCACAAGAAGCTCGATATCAGGAAGCTGCCCGAGGACGCGGGGGATCAGCTCCTCAAGGTTCGCCCTCTCGTTGTAGGTGGGCACTACCACCATGATCTTCATGCAGGAGTTCCCCTGTTCCGGCCGCCGACCGGCCACACCAGAAGCCCCACCAGAGCCGCGGCCGCAAGGAGGCTGACGAAGAGTCCGCGCCGCAAGAGGGACGGGACGTACCTCATCACTACCGTGTGCTCACCGGGTGTAAGATACACGGACCTCAGAGCGTAGTCGGTTCGATAGATGGTAGTCTCAGCGCCGTCAACCGACGCCTCCCAGCCCGGTGGATAGTATACCTCCGAAAAGACGAGCAGACAAGGTTGGCGGATACTGGCGCGCACACGGATCTCGTGCGGTTCGTAGGAGACGAGTTCGGCTGTGCTCCCCTCGGTGCCGAGCACCGGCCCGGGCAGCTCCTCCATCAGGATCGCGGTCTGCGCCGGGTTGAAGCTGTCGATTCCCAGTTCTGCCAGTACCATCTTCTCGCCTGACGCCTGCTTGACCGAACCGACCAGAAAGACCCTCGGGAGCGTTGCGAGATTCTCGTGGACCCCGGGCGCCACCCACACGAACGCTTCGTGATCGAGCTCCTCCGGCCCGACGACGTATCTGACGTTGAGAAGAGCCAGCAGCTTCAGGTTGCCGACACCCAGCTTGTTCAGGAGGCCGTCCGTGACCGCCAGCTTGGCGGGATGGTAGCCTCCGATCGTCTCGATGCGATGGTACATCCAGGCGTTCGACGAGAATCCACGGTCGACGGCCGCGATCCTGAAGACGCCCTCCTGCCGCTTCAGAAAGGATATCGCCGGCGTCTCGGGGTAGTACGAGTCGAGCGACCTCATCTTCTCCGAATGCATGAACCGTGCGTCGACCACGCCTACGTCCCAGACCACCAGTCCGAGGAGCAGCGCGAAGACGAGCAGCCGCTGGAGTTTGCGTGTGCCCGCGACGAAGATGGCCACCCCCGACGCAGCGGCGAAGGCAAGCAGAATGCCCGCGTCCCGGAATGCCATGGTGGCGGCGCGTGTCGCCAGATCGCGGAGCGCGGCCGGCGGTGCGCCGATGTGCTTCATCATGAGAGCCGTGGTCGCCGCGGACCCTATCGCGCCTCTCGACGCCATTACGATGAGCGCCACGATGGCTCCGACCCCGGCACAGCCGACGGCCCACCGCACCATGCTCTTCTTGCGCCGACTGATCTCCCCGAGCAGCACCGACGCACCGTAGCCTGCGAGCGCCGCCAGCGAGAACTGTGCGAGCGTCAGGGACATGGCAGGCACCCTGAATCGCCGGAAGCCGGGCAGCAACTGGTAGATGAGCTTGTAGATCGGTCCGATGTGCCTCCCGAACGCCATGAAGATGCCAACGGCCACCAGGACCAGAAGGAACCCGACGCTCCTGTCCTTCTTGCGGATCACCCCAACCGCGGCCAGGCAGAGGACCACGTAGCCGACGTAGTGAGAGACCTGCTGGAACGGCATCGTTCCCCAGTAGGTTTCGTTCGCGAGCCCGAAGAACGACGGGACCAGGAAGGTCAGGAGCTCCTTGGGATGCAGGGACCACATCACCGCGTTCTCGAAGCCCATCCCGCCCGCCTCCGCGGCGCGAGTCGAGAACTCCGAGTAGCTCATGAGGGGCAGAAGGAGGACGGCACCCAGCATGGCCGACAGAACGCCCCCGATCGCCACGGACCCTGCGCTGGCTCCCAGCGCCTTCCAGGGTTCGCCGGCCCGCCGGCGACTGACGAGGTAGTAGATCACGAGGATCAGGACTGCCAGCCAGGTGTAGTAGCTTATCTGCACGTGGCGCGCGAGGAACTGCAGCCCGCCAACGAGGCCGAGGATCGCGATCCACCGCCTGTCAGCCGACTCCATCAGCTTGTGCGCGGCCATCAGGACGAGCGGCAAGTACGCGGTCGCGAGGATCTTCCCTCCGTGCCCGATCGTTGCGAGACCTACCAGGTGCGGCGACAGCATGAACGCGATGCCCGCGATGACGGCGCCGCCGTGCCCGATCTTCCGGGATCGCAGGTAGAAAAACGTGCCGAGCGCGGCCAGCTCGTAGTGCATAAAGAGGAAGAAAAGCCTGGGCAGCTCGACGCCCGGGATCTTCTCCACCAGGAACTTGAACCAGTAGCTTGGGTAAACGAACGCACTCCAGCTCATGCTGTCGAAGAACGGCATGCCCGAGAAGATGTAGGGGTTCCACAGCGGGAGGTGCCCCGCCGCGATCTGCTTCACCGCGTAGTCCTCAAAGATGGCTGCTGCCGCCAGGACGTCACCGCCCGTCAGGATCTCACCGAGGAAAACCACTCGCCAGAAGTAGATCAGCCCCGCCGCCACTATCAGCAGGACCGAGATCAGGGTTGCGTGGCTTCCGAAGAGAGGCGGCGCTTGGGCGTGTGTCGGTGCGCGAACCCCGCGCTCTTCGCTGTGTCGCTTCCTGGCCTTCATGGCGTTGCTCTCCTCTACTGGTTCCTTCAGCTGCGCCGGGGGTCGGTCCGCCCCCGGCGCTTAACTTCGGCGGCAGTGCGCGGTGTGCCGTGTCTGACCGAGGCGAGCTACACCTCGAGCGTCCCCTCAGCCGGCGCCGCGAGGAGCGACCGGTTTCGCGCAAGGATGACGTACCCCCCCGCGAGCCTTAAGCCCCACGCCACCGCCGTGGCGATCGCCGCCCCCATGAGCCCCATCGCCTTGATCATGATGATGTCCAGAACGATGTTCACCACCACGGCGCCCACGTTGAACCACAGAAACTGCTTGAGCGCCGATCGGGGCAGGCGTCCACCTATCACGCTGGACGGAACAGAGTAGAACAGCTTCGCGATGCCAGACAAGGCGAAAGGCAGTATGAGGTAGGCTCCCTCGTCATAACGCCCGGCGTAGAGGAAGCTCACGACGTCGTCCCCAAGCAGAAGGTATCCCACGGTGAGGACGCCGGCCAGCGCCGCAATGAGGAGGTTGTACTTCCGAAGCTCGAGTTTCTTGAGCACGTTGACCCGCGGCATCAGGACGTAGGTGATCGAGTAGAAGAGGAAGTCGAAGCCCCTCATGACCGCGAAGAGCGACGCGTAGACCGCCAGGTGCGCGTAAGGGAGCATCTTCCCGATGACGAGCTTGTCGACGGACACCATGATCGCGAACGAGAGATTCAGGCCAAGAAGGAACACGCCCTCGCGCAGCACGGACCGGGGCACCGGCTTCCCGCCGGTGCCGCTCGTCCGGATTGCCCGGACGGCGATCATGAGCCCGCACACCGCGAAGGTGACACCGAGCGTAACGAGCGCGCTCGTGTAGGTCAGCGCCTCGGAGAGCCGTAGCACGACCAGCACGACGGCGGCCGCCATCGCGGGAAAGCGCACTGTCGTCATCGCGAGTTCGTAGCGGTGCTCCGCTCGCATGATCGAGCTCACAACCACCGCTGCGTTCTGAGAGACCACGAGGGCCACAAGCACCAGAGCGAGGCCCCAACCCAGCTCGTAGAACCCGGCGCCGGCCAGGGCTGCCACGACCCCGAGAGGCAGCACGAGGGCGAGAAGGCGGCGCACGTGCGCCACGGTATCGTAGGTGCCGGACTCTGTTCTCGAGAGGAAGCGGACGGCGGACGCGCCCTGACCGGCCGTGGAGAGCGTGGACAGGATCGGTAGCGCGCCCAGAAGGAGCGATATCAGTCCCACCTGTGTCTTGGGAAGCGAGCGGGCGAGCAGAGCCTGCGTAGCAACCTGGAGCCCGGCGCCGAGAAGAACGACGGCGAGAACTCGTCCGACACGCGTGGGCGTGGAAGACGCGTGTCTGGCAAGCAGCGTCTGGAGTTTCTTGATGCCCCTCACCGGCCCTCCGCGCAAGAACGGGCGTGCCACTCAAGTCCAGCGGACTACTCGATGTAGCCCAGCGACTTGAGCTGTTCTCTGATCGAGTCGTCCATCGTCGACCCGACCTCTCCCCTCTCCTTCCCGACGGCGGGCTCGTATGAAGGGACGAACGACAGCGGATAGACGGCGATGTGCTCCTGCCTGATGATCTCCGTCAGTACCCTGCCGTCCATGTCCTCCCCTACGGGCAGCCCCATGACCGCGAGCGCCGTGGGCGTGATATCGAATATCGTGGCGCCGTCTATTCGTCCCGCGGCTCGGAACGCGGGGCCGGACGCAATGATGACTCCGGCAACGTCGTGCGTACCCGTCAGCTGGGGTCTGCCCGGATCCAGGTCCCGCCGCGGCTTGAAGCCGTGATCGGAGACCACGATAACGTTGATGTCGTTGCCCAGGGCCTCGAGAAGCCGGCCGAGCAGCGTGTCAGTATAGACGTAGTAGTTGTCGATCACCCCCCCGTAGGCCGAGATGTCCTCTTCGGGAACGCCGCCGAACGGCTCGGGGTCCGCGTACTTCCAGAAGAAGTGCTGGACGAAATCGACGCCGCGCAGGTATACGGCCGAGAGGGCCGGTCTGTAGCGAGGCGTGAGAGTGGTCGACACGCGTGAGTAGATGGCGTCGCGGAGGTACCCCCAGCGAAGCGGCTCGTCGACAATCCTATTGAGCTGGAAGCGCAAATCATCCCTGGGGTAGCGCTTGTACCCCGCGTCGAATGTGAACTCACCGAAGGACTCCAGGCGCTCGTTCGTCGGGCGCCCCCCGAGCGACTGGACCATCTGCACCGGGCCGCGCAGGAGCGAATGCAGCCGGTCGGACACCAGGAACCCATTGACTTCATCCACCGGCCACGTGACGTACCATCCCACGACACCGATCGGGAGACCGAAGCTCGCGACGATGTCCCAGACGGGCGCTGCGGATATCATCGTGGCGTTCACGGGCACGCCGGCCTCGTTGACGAAATCGCGGATGCCGTGCTTGTCAGCCGTCTTGCCGGTCGCGATCGTCGTCCAGATGCGGGGTGAGACGAGAGGTGGCTCCGACATGAGCGGTCCGTAGGCGCCCCGGTCCATGATGCGCCGGAAGTTCGGGAGTCTCCCCGACTCCACGAGAGGCCCGAGCTTCTCCCAGTCGCAGCCGTCGACTCCGATGATGGCGACTCTGGGTGTCTCGGCGCCCGCGGGCGCCATGTCCCCGGCTCCCGTGACACCGGTCCTTACCTGGACACCCACGATGAGGATCAGGAGGGCCAGCGCTGCGCACACCGCTCCCAGCACCAGAATTCCCCGTCCGGGGATGCGCATTCTGAGAAACGAGAGGACGACCGATAGTACCCACGCCAGAAGCCAGCCCGCGACAAGCCCGACGACAAGCACGACAGCGAGCCCTATCACATTGAGCTGGAGCGTCGTCAGCGTATCCGCCCGCACGAAGGCCTCAGAGCCCTTGAGCGGGAGGAACATCAGCACGAGCGTGACCCAGAGAGTTGCGGTGAAGAGTGTCGTCATGACGGCGCGTTCCGACGCTCCGGCGGTCCCGCCCCGCTTTCTGGCGCGGGCCGTGAGGAGCAGACCAACTCCGCTGAGAACCGTGTAGACGACGGCAAGCGCGATCAGTATGGGCAGCACCTGTGAGGGCACGAGCGTCAGGACGAAGCCGCTGGTTCTGAGCCCGGCAACGCCCAGCAGGGCCCCGACGGCGAGCGCGAAGCCTCCGCCCGAGAAGACGAGCGTTTTCCACACGACGGGTCCACCGCCTCGTGTTCTGTGCCCGTCACCTGTCATGGCTTCTCCAGCGCCTCCTCGAGTGCCTCGAACACCGTTTCCATCTCGATGGCCTCCATGCAGGAGGGGCTCACGTCGCACTCCCGTCTGTAGCAGGGAGCGCAGTCCAGCGGGCTCAGCACCTTCCTGCCGGCCCCGAAGAGTTCTATCTCCTGCGGCGCGCTGGGCCCGAACAGCACCACCGTGGGCACGCCGAGCGCGATCGCGATGTGCATCGCCAGGGTGTCGCCGGTGACGAGCGCGTCCAGCATACCGACGACTGCCGCGAAGTCGAGGATCTCGTGAAGCCCGGCGTCGACCGCGGTGTCGGGGGCGAGTTCCAGCACCGCCTCCGCACGCTCCCTGTCGCCGACGCCACCGAGAACCAGTGCCGTCCCGCCGAGTCTCTCCCGCACCGCGCCGGCGAGCGACGCGTACCCTTCCGGTGTCCAGGCCTTGTTCGCGAACACGCGTCCCGCTCCGACGTTGAGGCCGATCACGGGATCAGAGAGAGACAGGCCGCCAAGGAAACGCTCCGCGTACTCGATCGAACCCGCGGGCAGCGTCAGAACGTAGGGGTCCCCCCCATACTCGAGGCCCGCTGTGCGGCAGAGAATCTCCGGGTACGTCATCGTATTCTCGTGGAACTTCATCTCGTCGGACAGCCCCAGCTCGTAATCGTAGCGCGCCCCCTCGTTCAGGGGCTCCACGGCGCCCGCCAACGAGAGGGCGAACCCCGACCTCTCCGAAGCGTTGAGTGTCGACGCGAATGCGCAGGCGCGCTCCTCCTTGTCCAGACATATGAGAAGGTCGGTCGACTGCACCAACAGCGTGATCCACGCGTCGAACCCGAACGGCATCGCGCGGTCCACGTAGGGATTGAGCTCCACGAGGGGAAGCGCGGTCGGGTCGGTCAGCCACGTGATGTACGAATTCGGGTGCGCTCTCTTGAGCGGAGCCAAGATCGAGGTGGTTCGAAGCACGTCACCGGCCGCGGCGAGCTTGATGATGACTATGTGCTTGCCCCGCTTCTCGTAGTGCTCGCACCCCTCACACTTCCCGCCCCACACGCAGGGCCTGTCTCCAAGGAACAATCTGCAGTCGGTCTTCACGCGCATCGGCATCCGTCTCCGTCAAAGGCCCGCTATTCTATGTAGCCAAGCGCCCTCAGTTTCTCTTTGATCCCCTCGTCCATCGGCGATTCCATGGGCGCCTCGTCACCTCGAGGGCCACCGGTTGCGTAGGTCGGGACGAACGTCACCGGGTGCTCTTTCAGGAAGGACTCCTCCAGGGCCGCGAGCCCCGGAGCGCCGTCCATGTCCGCGGCCACGGCGAGCCCGAGGTACGCGAGCATCGTCGGCGTCACGTCCACAACCGACATGTCAGGCAGCCTGTTGTTCTCCTTGACACCCGGGCCGGCCATGATGAAGATGCCGTCCACGCCGTGGTCCCAGGGCACGTCCTTGCCGCCCTCTTTGGTCCGAATCTTCTCGCCCCTCTCCCAGCGCTCCTTGAGGTCGCGCTTGGTCTCGAAGCCGTGATCGGACACTATTATTACGGCCGTCTCGTCTCCGACCTCCGCGAGGTAGCTCCCGATCACGCCGTCGACGTAGCGGTAGTAGTTGCGCACCACGCGGCCGTACAGCCGCTCGTCGGCCGGAGACACCGTGAAGCCTTCCTCACGCTGGTAGCCCCAGTAGTAGTGGGACACTACGTCGGGGCCCTGCAGGTACAGAGCCAGCACGTCGGGATGGAAACGCTTGAGCATCGCCAGCCCGGCGTCTGCGAAAGTCTTGTCCTTGGCAAACACCCATCGGGCGTAGAACTGCTTCGCAGGGTTCGTGAACGCGGGGTCCTGGAAGAGACGGGACAGCTCGTCCGCCGTCACGTCCTCCTCGGTGATAATGAACGGCTCGAAGTCCGCGTACAGCTCTTCGGGGTAGGTCCTGCCAGGGAAGTCCTCCACTATCAGACGGCCCGACTCGTCGCGGGCCGCGCCGAAGGGAATCCCGTGCCGGCTCCAGTTGACGGGCCAGGCGCGCTGGGCGATCATGAAGCCGTTGACGGGCTCCGCGGGCCAACTGGGCCACCACCCGACTATCCCGACCGTGATGTCCGCCTCCGAGAGGATGTTCCAGAAGGCTTTGACCTTTCTCATGTTGCTCGTCACCGGGACCTCCCGGCCCGTTCCCGGGATCTCGGCCGTGAAGCGCATGATGCCGTGCTTCTCCGGAACGACTCCCGTCGCTATCGAGGTCCACATCTGCGGCGACTGGATCGGCACACCGGACTTCAGCACGCCGTACGAGCCCCGGTCGACGAGCGAAGCGATGTTCGGAAGCTCCCCGGCCTGGATCATCGGCGTGAGGATGTTCCAGTTTCCAGAGTCCACTCCGAAGAACAGAAGACGCGGGGTCTCAACGGGCGCTTTCTCGCTGGAGCATCCGACGAGCGCGAGCAGCAGTGGCAAGAGGACAGCCGCCGTGAGCACGAGCCTCACGCTCGGCGCGGACGAGCGACGTCCGCGGGCCCATCGGGGTGTCTTCGTGTGACGCGCTTCAGGCATGCGATCAGATTCTCCTTCGTCCCGTCATCGAGTCCCACAGACTCCTTACGATTGCGCCCACGTTGGCGCCCCTCCCTCTGACCAGCTCACGGGCCGCGAAAGCGACCGTTCGGACCATCGTGAGCGGGACGATCCCGATCCAGTGATACGGCCGCGCGTGCAGGGAGAAGAACCTGAGCGTGCTGCGCAGCCTATGGTATATCTTGAACGGCGTCAGCCCTCCGCCCGAGCTCATCGAGACCTTATGCCAGATCTTCGCGCGCGGGGCGAACAGCACATCGAAGCCCGCGTCTCGGGCACGGATGCACCAGTCCGTGTCCTCATTGTACATGTAGTACCCTTCATCCATCACGCCGACCACTCCGACCGCTTCGGCGGACGCGAGCACCGCGCACGCGGTGACGTAGTCGACCTCCTGCACGTCGGCGTACTGTCCCACGTCCTCCTCACGAAGCCCGAGGTGACGGATGCCGCCTGTCCAGAAGGAAACAGCGCCGCCCGCCGACCATATGACCGAAGGACGGTCGGCGTAGTAGATCAAGGGGCCCACGAAGGCGCCCTTCGGATGCGCGAGCGCAACGTCAACGAGCTCACGCACAGCATCGCCGTCCAGCTCGATGTCGTTGTTCAGGAGCAGGACGTACTCCGCCCCTTCATTGAGCGCGAACTTCAGTCCAGCGTTCACGCCCGCCGCGAAGCCGAGGTTCTCACTCTGCTCGGCCAGACGGACGGACGGGAATTCGTCACGCACGAACTGTGCGGAGCCGTCGCCGGATGCGTTGTCCACGACCAGCACCGACAGGTTCTGATACGACGAGGCGAGCAGTGTCCGCAGGCACGGCTCGAGAACCTCTCTGCCGTTCCAGTTGACCACCACCGCCCAGACCAGGGGATCCCGCACTCTAAGACCTCGCCATCTCGAGGAAGTCCTGAATGGCACTGCGCATCAGGTCCCCCGCGTGATCGCGCTGAGCCTCGACGGCCACGTTCGCTCTCATCCGCGGAGCGTCTTCACCGCTGAAGTAGCGCACGACCGCCCCCGCGAGGTCCCGCTCGTCCTCAGGCTTCACAATATAGCCCGTTTCACCCTCCCGCACCACTTCAGGGAGTCCACCGCCGTTCGTGCTTATGACCGGAAGTCCGAAGGCAAAGGCTATCTGCGTGATGCCGCTCTGCGTGGCCGAAACGTACGGGAGAACCGCCACGTCCGCCGCTCCGAAGTAGTCGCCGACGGACTCATCCGGGACGTGCTCCGCCACGACGCGGACGCGCTCTCCTATGCCCAGCTCGTCGATGATACGGTCATACGGGGCGCGGTCGTCGTAGAACTCGCCGACCACCAGGAGGTCCACCTCCACGTCCTCGAGTATAATGGGCATCGCGCGCAGCAGGTAAGCGAGGCCCTTGTACTCACGGACATAGCCGAAGAAGAGGATCGTCGGCCGCGTGAGCCCGAGCGATTCCCTGAGCGCATCTCGATCGACCCCGGACGACTTGTAGCAGTCGTAGATGGGCAGGGCCGCCTGTCTCACGGGCGTCCTCGGGAAGAGCGACTGGACGCGGCTCCTCACCACCCCGGAGAGGACCATGAAGTAGTCCGCGGAGCTCAGTGCGAACTTCGTCAGAAACCGGTCTACGAATCGGTTCTCGTGCGACACGACGTTCTCGCACACGAACACTATCCGGGCGCCGACCTTTCGCTTCAGCATCCGTGCCATGGCGCCGTAGCAGATCCCGAAGAACGGATTCCACCAGACGAAGACGACCAGGTCGGGCCGCCTCTTCGGCTGCAGCATCCACCGCACCGCCTTGCTCCACGAGATCGGATTGATGGAATCTATGATCTGCCTCGACGGCGTGTTCTTCGCGGGGTCGTGGCTCACGTTCATCTGTGTCAAACCTGGGAAAAGCAGGGAGGGGTACAGCCGCCTGAACGAGACGACGTACGCGTCGTGGTCGAGCCGGAGGTTCTCATAGAGATGCGCGACGAAGAGCGCGTTGCCGCCCCTCAGCGGGTAGGCGGGGCCGACTACCGCGATCCGCGCGCTCCCCTCAGCTCCGAGAGGCGCGTCCGAGGCTGAACTCTTGTCAGGAGTTGTCGCCAAGCCCACCATCCTTCCGCCCGAGACGCTCCCTCACCGGATAGGAGATACCGTCACCTCTGAGATTCGCCACCATCTCCCCAAGGAGTCCGAACGAGATGAACTGCACGCCGACGACCATGAGGAGGATGGCGAGCGTCAGGAGGGGCCTGCGACCTATCGCCTGCCCCATTACCTTCAGGACCGTGAGGTAGAGCCCCGCCAGGAACCCGCCGGAGAAGAGCAGCGCGCCCAGCATGCCGAAGAGATGGAGCGGTCTCGTGACGTAGCGCCGCAGGAACAGCACCGTCAGGAGGTCGAAGAACCCCCTGATGAAACGCTCGGCCCCGAACTTCGAGCGGCCGTACTGCCGCGCGTGATGTTTGACCGGAACCTCGGTCACTCTGAATCCGGCCCACTGTGCCAGAACCGGTGTGTAGCGGTGAAGCTCCCCGTACACCTTGATGGTCTTGACGACCTGCGCGCGGTACGCCTTGAGCCCGCAGTTCATGTCGTGGATCCCGACACCGGACAGTTTGCTGGTAACCGCGTTGTAGAGCTTCGACGGAAGTCGCTTCGAGAGCGGGTCCTTGCGCTCCTTCTTCCACCCCGACACGAGGTCGTACCCGCTCTCTATCACCTCGAGCATTCCGGGCAGCTCGGAGGGGTCGTCTTGCAGGTCGGCGTCCATGGTGAACACGACGTCGCCCGCGGCTTCCTTGAACCCCACGCTGAGCGCGGCCGACTTGCCCAGGTTCCTCCCGAAGGCGAGCACGGTGACGTTCTCATTCTGCTCGTGGAGGGTTCGCAGGACGTCCATCGACGAATCGGTGCTTCCGTCGTTGACGAAGATGACTTCCCACTCGCGCCCGAGAGGACCGAGCGCGCCGTCGATGCGCTCGTAGAGCTCTTTCAGGCTGTCGGCCTCGTTCAGAAGCGGTATTACAACAGAGATATCCATGTGTCAGTCGACCTCCCCGTTCGCGCCCGCGCTGGGCGTCAGCACGGTCGATTCGATCCACCGCCTCTCGAGCGCCAGGCCTTCCTCGAGCCCGACGCGCGGACAGAAGCCGAGAGCCTCCCCGGCCCTCGAGTTGTCCGCGAGTGTGTCCGTGACGTCCCCTCTGGCGCGCTCGACGTAGCGTCTCTCCAGCTTGACACCGAGCGTGCCCTCTATGGCGTCGAGTGCCTCATTGAGTGTGACACGGCTTCCGCCTCCCACGTTCATCACGCTCCCGTCGGGACCCGATTCCAGGGCCGCCACGGTCGCGCTGACCGTGTCGGTGATGTAGGTGAAATCGCGCGTCTGCCGCCCGTCGCCGAAGATCGTTATGGGCTCATTGAGGAGCCCGGCGCGGATGAAGCGGTTGAACGCCATGTCGGGCCGCTGCCTGGGACCGTAGACGGTGAAGTACCTCAGCGACACCGTCGGCACTCCGTAGTTCCGGTGGTACAGGACCGCGAGATGCTCCGCCGCCAGCTTGGTCACGCCGTACGGAGACACGGGGCACGTCAGTCCGCTCTCGCGCATCGGAAGGTCCGTGGTCTCCCCGTAGACAGAGGAGCTGGACGCGTACACGAACTTCGAGACGCCCCGGTCCTTCACCGCCTCGAGCAGGCGCTGACTCGACAGAACATTGCAGTCGATGTACGTCGAGAAGGTAGATCCCCAGCTCGCGCGAACGCCGGCCTGCGCGGCCAGGTGACAGACGGACGTCACTCCGTCGAGGAGCGGTGCAAGGTCGGTCACCGCGAGGTCGGCCTCGATGAAGTCGAACGCATCGTGCTTGAGGGCCGCCCTCAGGTTCTCTTCCTTGAGCGCACGCGGATAGTAGTCGGTGAAGGCGTCCACGCCGCGCACGGTCTTCCCGTCCGCCAGCAGACGTTCGACGACATGCGAGCCTATGAAGCCCGCCGCGCCCGTCACGAGGACCATCTCACTCATGCTCCGACCTCCCGCTCTCTGCCATTTCGCCCGGCGCGTCCGCACCGGCGACCTTCCTGAAGCTCTCTCCCCCCCTGATCCCCATTGCGCCGAATGACCACATGCCGACGCCGGCTATGAGAAGCCCGGTCATTGCGTGTGCGACTATGACGACCGCCATTACCTCATGGCGCGCCACCCCCACCGCCGCAACTCCCCCCGCGAATATCAGCCCAATGACGAACTCGTTGTAGCCGATCTGAGCGGGGGGCGTCGGCAGGATGTAAGACAACGTCAGGAGAGTATACCCGAAGAGCACTCTCGTAAAGGCGACATCCACCGAGAAGGCCCTGAACATGAAGTAGAAGTAGAGCCCGTCAATGAGCACCGCAAGACCGGTGAGTCCCAGAAACGACCAGAGCATGCGCGCCTCGCGTCTGGCGACCCCCATGCCCTGGACGAAGAGACCGATGAACTCGGACAGCCTCTTGTAGACACCACCGGGCAGCCACGAGAACAGACCGCACAGCAGCCGCGAGGCGCCGTCCGGGTTGCGGAACGCGAAGAAGAGCAAGGCGATTGCCAGCAGGAAGATGGCCAGCACGGTGTAGATGAGCGCGGCCAGCGTGGCGCTCATGTTGATGGAGAGTATCGGCACCATGGTGACGACGAAGAGTATCGAGACGAGCTCGAAGAGCTTGTCGACGAACACCGTGGGGAGGCTCGCGGCTACGGGGATTCCCTTGAGGCGCTTGAGGAAGATCGACTTCGCCACCTCTCCCGCCCTGATGGGGATGATGTAGTTGAGGAAGTATCCGGCCATCAGCATGTGGAAGCTTTCGGACACGCGCACGCGAACGATGGGGTGAAGGATGGCTCGCCATCGCAGGCTTCGCACGAAGTACGCCGTGAGGTACAGCACGGCGGCGGCGACCAGCCACCCGATCTTCGCCCCCGCGATGCTGCGCCGAAGCTCGGTCGCGTCCACGCCCCAGAGCGCCAGCGCCAGCAGGACCACGCCCGCCAAGATCGCAAGCGTTATGCGGAGTCGCCGGTTCAAGCGGTCGCCTCCCCCCCGCCTGTCCTCCGCGCCAGGACACCCCGGTGGTGTGCGAAGAAGATCTTCAGGGGTTTCACACGTGTGTTCTCTATCGCGAAGTGCTTCTCGATATCGGGCAGGAGCCGGGCGAGGCGCTCGTCATCGAAGTAGGGCAGCGTGTCGATGGTCCACGTGTACCTCTCCAGCCTCTTCGAACCGCTGACGAACCTCTTCAGGAAGGGAAGGAACGTCGCGGCCACCTCCTCTATCGGTGAGTCGATGTCTGGCCACCACGGGGTATCGACAAGCAGGCGCTCGACGACCTTGAATCCCCGGTCGGCCAGCTTCCTGGCGACCGCACCAGTGTTCATCACGGAGATATCCCCGTGGCTCCACGGCTCACGCGCCACCTTGTGATGGAGCCGGTGGATCGGGAACCCGTAGTTCCAGGTGTTGGAGACGAAGACCATGACAAACCTGCTGCTCGCCTCGCACATCTCGTCCAGAAGCGCATCGGCCGAGCCGACCTGCGGCAGCGAGTTGAAATTCCACACGAGGTCATGCGAGCGCGGCTCGGCGCCGAGCGAATCCCCATCGGCCGCCCGAATGGCGACCCTGTCGCTCAGGCCGAGCGCCTCCCAGGCGCGTTCGGCAAGTGCGACCTCGTCGGGGTCGCGAAGCACGAGTTCGACGGAGGCCCCGGCCCGCGCGAGCGGGACGCTGTTGAGCCCGCTTATGCCCGTTATGCCATCGGTGGGCCCCTCGAGGACCTTGCTGATGGTGTATCGGTCTGCGAGCCCCGCCAGGAGCCGCGCCACGGCGATGCGCTCGTAGGTGGTCCCCAGTCCGGTGTCCTTCTGGGTCGCGGGCATCCGCTAGAGCTCCTTCCTCAGAGTCTCGGCCACTTCCTCAGGCGTGGGCGGGCACCCGCTGATGTGCGTGAGGCCCTGGCTCTCCGCAAGTCCCCGGGTGCACTGTCCGAGGCAGATGACACGTCCGGGCTCCCCCGGAAGCCGTGCCGCCTTGCCCTGGATGATGTGGAGCTTTCTGAACACGCCCCAGTACGCCAGCTTGGGCACGAGCGTGAACCAGTACTTCGGTTTCCGCACCGCCAGGTGTGCGGCGCCGCTGAACGAGTCGATGCACATGGAGCAAGCGGTAGGATCGCGCCACGAGTAGATGTTTGCGACACGGCCGAAGGCCTCGTTGGCAGGCTCGAACTCCCTCGAGGGCGCTGCTCCCTTGATCTCGGGGTCCATGTCGCCCGCCCCGAGCTCGTGCGCCAGTCTCAGGTGCTCGATCTCGACGGGATCGAATCCCATCAGACGCGCCGCCACCGAGTCGACCTCCAGCATGTTCGTGCCGACCGCGAAGACCCGCGACTTCACGACCTTGCCGTTGAGCGGGCCGTCTCCCTCCACTCCGGTTATGCCGTCCAGCACGATGAGGTCCGGCGGCCGTATGGTGGCCTGCCTCGCCAGAGGTTCGTGCAGCCCCAGCTGATGGTCGCGTTTCTTGTCCGCCTCGGACAACAGGCCCTTGTGGTTCTTGACCGCCAGCGTCACCCTCGTGTAGCCGTGCGTCTTGAGCTTCGGTACGTTGACATAGAGATCGGTGTCCTCGACGATCGCGGGAACTCCCATCTCCCCGTACTTCCACTTTCTCTTTCGTCGCTCCGTGGTGTTGAGATTGACGAGGTTGACCCCCAGGCGCTCCGCGAGCTTCGTGTACCCGGTCACGCGGAATACCTTCTCGACGTCCAGTCCGACCCCCGGTCCGTCGCCGATCGAGATCGAAGTGAACCCTCGCTCCCGGAGCACGTTGACGAGCGCCTCGACCACCACCGGATGCGTCACGACCGCCGTTCGGGGCTTCGCGGCGATCACCAGGTTGGGCTTGATGAACGCCGTGCGCTTGCCCGAAAGGTCCACGCCCAGTTCGTCCAGCGCGCGACCTATCGCGTCCTGCACGTCCCCGAGCCTGTAGTGCGCTATCTCGTCCAGAAAGACCGCCACTCCTGCCCTCTCCCTCGGATCGAAGCCCGCTGTGATTCTCCGCGGCCGGCGCCGCGCCTCCGCCTCCTTAGCTCCTACCGTCCCCTTCCACCCCGCCGTCTCGTCGCGACCTCGAAGGCCACACCGGCGACCGTCGGCACGTGCATCAGCATGTTCGTGTAACCGGCATTCGCGAGCGGACAGGCGCACTCGCCCGCTCTGACCCTCTTCCTCTCCTCGGTCGCCCTCTTGCCGTACCAGATGCGGCCGAAGTCGTAGTCGACGTCGCGCAGATTGCCCATGGACTCGGCTTTGACGCAGCAGAACCACACGTGCCCATCGGGAGCGATCTGGGCCGACGCCACTCCGGCGTAGCACGGGATCGGCTGCGCGCCCGACGCAAGGAAGCGCTTCACCAGTTCGTAGTAGCGTATCCGGAACGACTGGGTGACGCGCGAGATGCCCGAGTAGTTCTGTTCCTTGATCTTCGCGATCAGGAAGTCGACCGCGCCCGCGTAGGCGGAAGCCGACGGCGTGATTGACGCCCCCACTGTCTCGAGCTCCACTCGCTCCTCAGCTATTTCCGTGATGAACGAGTCGGGCGCAAGCTCCCGGGTGACGTACTCGTAGATGGCGGGTATCCGCTCCACGTTGTGGACCGAGATCACCGTGTGAACGCCCACCGTGAGGTTCGTGGACTTGAGGGCCCTGAGACCACGGTAGGTCTCGACGGCCCTCTCGAAGCTCCCGTCGACTCCCCTGATCCTGTCGTGCTCCTCGCCGATGCCGTCCAGCGAGAGGTTGATGATGACCTGCGTCCTGGCACACCGTCCCGCGATCTCCTCGACCATTGCGGGTATCCGCGACGAGAGGAGGCCGTTGGTCGGTATGTTAATGATTCCAGGGCTTCCGTGTCGGTACGCACTCTCGCAGATGTCGGTGAGGTCGGTCCGAAGAAACGGCTCCCCGCCGCTCATCGTGTACCAGTAGGGCGCCCGACCCAGCGACCGGAACGTCCGGTCGAACTCATCTACCGTGAACTCATCCGCGTCCTTGGTGTAGACGTTGCACGTGAGGCACCGGGAGTTGCAGCGGTAGGTCACGCTGACCGTCAGGTTGAGCGGCAGGATCCTGGGCCACCCGGTAGCGTGCGCCATCTTGTAGAGTGGGACCTTCGCCAGGATTTCAACCATCGACCGCCCCCGCCCCCCTGCTTCCTGGGTCGTGGGTCGCGGGTGCGTCGAGGCTCTTGGTGCTCTGTGACACTTCCCACGTATAGGGATTCCGCTTCAGCACGTAGTAGTCAATGGTGCCGAGAAGTCGTCCCACGAACTCGAGGAAGACGCCGCCGAGCGTCCAGCACAGAGTGCGCGGGGCAGGCGTCAGGTCTTCCAGCAGAACCGAGAGAATGCCTCCCACCTTCTTCGTGGAGACCTCGTACGACTGGACCTTCGAGAGCCAGATGTGACCGGCGTAGATGCGTCGTCTCTGTTTGAGGAAATCGCCGACGGTCGACGCGCCCTTGTTGTAGATGATGGCCTCGGGCGCGTAGGCCAGAGACATCCCTCGCTCGACGACAAGGGCCTCGATGCTGGCCTCATCCACGGCTGTGTCGGGCGGGATCGACCGCACGAACGACCGGAACGCGACCATCTCGCCGAGCTTCGGCGACTTGAGCGCGAGCATGTGATGAAGCCGCCACAGCATGTTGACAACGAAACCCATGAACGTGTTCGGGTCGTCCACGGGAACCGGCCTGCCGCCGGTCATGCCCACTCCGGGGTCCTGGAAGGGCGCGAGCATGCGCTCCACGCAGTCGGGCGCGGGGATGGTGTCGCCGCTCTCGAGGATGAAGACGTCCGCTTCCGCCGCGTCCAGGAACACGTTGATGGCGGACGCCTTGCCCTCACGCGACTCCTGTCTGATGAGCGATATGCGCTCGTCCTTCGCGACCCACTCCCGAACGATGTCATCGGTGCGGTCGACGGAGCCGCTGGACACGACGATGATCTGGCGGATCTCCACGTTCTGGACGGACTGTCCCGTGAGCGCCGCCAGGAGCTTGCCGATGTTCTGCTCTTCGTTGTATGCCATCACGCCGACGCTTGCAGTCAGCAACTCAGATCCTCCGCTCAACTCCCTACTGTCCAAGCAGGAGTCTGTCGCCCAGGAACCTGGGCAGTCCAGCCTCGATTATCTTGGCCCGCGCCGTCTCAATGTCATACGGCACCTGCACCAGACGCACGCTCCGGTCCTCCAGGTCCAGGACCGCGAAGCACGCCCGGGGGTCGCCGTTCCGCGGCTGCCCCACGCTTCCCACATTGATCAGCACGCGAGCTCCCGCCGGAAGAGCAACCTCCCCGTCCAGAAGCTCGCTGGTCCCGACTTCCGTTCTCAGGACTATCATCGGAACGTGTGAGTGGCCGATGAAGCAGAACGACTCCTTGAAGCTCGCGAACTCTCGTGCCGCCGCCTGGGGGCTCAGGATGTAGCGCCACTTCTCGGGCTCGCTCGGAGACGCGTGAACGAGGTGGACGTCCGGAAGGAAGGCCTCGTACGCCAGGCCGGTGAGGTAGTCCACGCTCTCCGCGGTCAGCTTGCCGCGCGTCCAGCGGATGGCCTGCACGGCCCACGAGTTGAAGTACGCTTCTTCGGCGGGGTCGATCGCGGCCTGGTCGTGGTTGCCCCGGATGCTCACGTCGGCTCGCGTTCTGGCGAGCTGGACGACCTCGTTCGGATTCGCGCCGTAGCCCACGACGTCCCCTAGGCAGACGACGCCGTCGACGTCCATCCCGTCGATGACCTCGAGCACCGCGGTGAACGCCTCGTAGTTGCCGTGTATGTCGCTGACGATGGCGTATCGCACGGGAAGCCTGTCACTCCTCCGTATCGTCGTGGCGCCTGACGTCCCCGGCTATCCGGTCGAGGACCCCGTTGACGAACTTGCCACACTCATCCGAACTGAACTTGCGTGCTATATCAACGGCCTCGTTGATAATGACGGCTATCGATGTGTCGGGGCGCTCCAGCAGTTCGTACACACCTATGCGAAGCACCGTGAGGTCCACGATGCCCATGCGAGGGATGTCCCAGTGCTCGCTCGCCTCGGATATCGCGGCGTCTATGCCCTCGAGACCCGAGCGCACGCCGGAGACGAGTGTCCCCGCCAGCTCGATCGCCTCCTCGCTGGCGTCTTCCATGTCCGGTATGCCCAGGTCCGTGAGCCCCGTCAGTTTCTCGCGATACAGCAGCATGACGGCGAGCTCGCGGCCTTCCCTTCTCACGTCCATGAACGGAACGCCCCTCTCGCCGTCTGTCACTTCATCGAGGCGTACAGATCGGCCAGTTCCATGGCCGACTGCGCCGCGTCCCATCCCCTGTTTCCACTCT
>JAUWLR010000271.1 GCA_030613615.1 Candidatus Eiseniibacteriota bacterium | reverse complement strand
ATGCTCGGCGATGCAGTCGTACTCGATGGCGGTCGACGTGCAGTTCAGCATCCAGAGGAAACCGGCTCTGTCGACCCCGTTCGTGAGCGCATCTACATCCTGGACCGTGATGTAGTCGTTGAAGCTCGCCCGCAGGATGTCTTTGTTGCCGTGACCCACGTGCGATGTAATGTTGTAGCCGACGTTCATCGAGTCCAGGGCCGCCTGCGCCGTCAGTGGGAACGACTCGGGGTACGGCTCGTAGTTCTGATAGACGAGCGCCGGGTGCACGTCGGGCGGGAGAAGTGGCAGGACTGGCTCCACAACATCCCTGGCTCCGTCGGTGCTGATAGGATCGCCCGGCTGCCAGTCGTAGGGGAACAGCACCTCCGCGAGATACAGGTTCTGGGCCGCGAAGGTGTCCACGGTGTTCTTCTCGTACGTTAGCGTCTTCGCAACGAACGTCCCGACCTCGAGGGTGGTCGCCGTCGGCGCCCTGCCGACGAAGACGTCCGGATACAGGTCGAGGCTGTCGCCAGGCGATGTTGCGCCCGCGTACCCCTCCCCGAATATACTGTTACCGTCCAGGTTCCAGTTGCCGTCCAAGTCGCTGTAGTAGAGGTCGGTCGAGATCCCCGCACCTCTGAAGTAATCCGTCCAGGTGTACCTCACGGGCACGATGTTGGTGTCGCCACCGATGAGCACGTAGGTCGTTCCCCACGACTCGTAGGCATCCTGAATGAAGAAGCGGATACGCTCGGCCGTGTCGGTCCCGCCGGGGTAGTTGGCCTCGATCCAGGACACCGTCCGAATGACCGTCGGCACGCCCTTCCGTATCTTCCAGTTCGCCAGGGGCTGGAAGTACGGCTCGAACTCTTCGTTCGTGATGATGATGTACTCGACGGGGCTGCCCTCGAGCGAAGGCGTGTAACGCGGGAGAAACCCCTCCGGTCCCACCTCGTCCACGATCTCCACGCCGGACAGTCGGCCTGCCACGTCCTCGGGGTTCTCGACCAGGCCCGCCACGACCTTGCGGTAGAGCTCCTCCGAGTTCGCGGTCATCCGATGCCGCGGTCGCGAGCGGTCCGCATCCGACTCAAGCTCGAGCTGCACTGAGATGTCGGTGGCCAGGACCAGGCGACCACTTCTCGGGAAGTACTGCAGCGGATAGATCGCGACGCTCGCGATCCTGAAGCCTCCCAGGAACCCGTCCCCCAGGTACTCGACCCGGACGGCAGGGTACGGTTCGTCACTCCCGTAGATGGACGCGTCTTCACCGACCCGCTGTGGTGTCTCACCTATCGGCACTTCCGGCTGGGCAGGCGCCACGCGGTAGTCGCCCGGCAGCTCCAGTTCCTCAATGCTGACGATGAGATCTGCCACGCGAGCGTCGGAGGGGATGACGAACCGCAGGTACTCGACCGGCAGAGCCGGAGCACCCGGCATCTTGCTTGCCCGCGTTCCCTCCATCGAGAGTCTCGAGTAGACCTCCCCACTCTCGATCGTGACCTGCGGTGAGGTGTACCGGACAGCGATGGAGGGACCCGCCGCGGACGCGGAACAGGCCACACACACCAGACTCAGGATGGCGAGCAGTCTCGCGCAGCGTTGGATTGACATCGTGCGTCCTCTCTGCTTGGGGCATGACAGCCCCGGGCCCGCCAGTGTCAGCAAAGGCGTCCGCGAGGCTCCTCGCGGCGTGGCACTGGCGTTCTCTTGTAGGTGATCAGCCCGTAGCAGTTCGGCTCGGATGTCGCTCCTGGCGGTGGGTATCTGC
>JAUWLR010000057.1 GCA_030613615.1 Candidatus Eiseniibacteriota bacterium | reverse complement strand
GGCAGCGCTACCTCTGCCCGTAGAGCCCCTTGATCGCCCCCCAGCTTATTGCGCGAACGGGAGTGGCTGCGCAGCCGACCTCCCACGCTCCGACCAGACCGCAGACGGGATTCGCAATGGGGGCGCAGGGCGAATTCTCGGCCAGCGTCAAGTCACGCGCGGAGAGGTCGCAGAACAACGGGTCGGCACTGATGTTGCCTGAGACCCCGAGTTGGTCTGCGACGCACGGTGGCCAATCTTCGCCTGTACTACCGTAGAAGTCCGAGCACGTGATGGAGAACGCCCCTTCCCCCCAACACTTCACGGCGTTGCCGTAGTCGGAAAAGGCGATTATCGTGCGGTCGAGAACTGCAGTCGCGGGGCCTTCGACTGCCATCCCTGCACCGAGACCGGACCCGCACAGTGCAAACGTGCAACCAACAAAAGAGAATGAGATGGGCGACCAGCCGCGCACGAAGGCGCCACCACCCGTGTATGCCTTGTTCTCGATGAACGTGCAGTTCCTCGCTTCGCCATCTGATTGAGATACGCAGAGCCCGCCACCCTCACAGGTTCCATATGGAGGCGTGTGGGAGTTGCCGACGAAGCTGCATCTGACAAGAGTGGCGTGAGAGCTCTGGATGCGGGCTCCACTACCCTGGTAGCTCGCGGAGTTGGAGACGAAGACGCAGTCTTCTAGTTCGATCGTACTGAGCAGGCACGACAGCCCCCCACCTGCGCCGCCGGCTGGCGGAGTCGCGCGATTGCCCTCGAACACGCAGCGCCTGAGGGTCGCTGTCGATCCCTCCCAGAAATGCACTCCCGCTCCTTGGCCCCACACATCGTTGTCCCTGAATACGACGTCCTCGAGGAGGATCGGCTGGTCCGATTCGACGCACAGCCCTCCTCCGGCCCCTCCAGCGTAGCACCCCGTGAATACGCAGTCCCGTATTGTCGGTGAACTCCCCAAGCACCGCATTCCGGCACCGTATGCTGTGCCGGAGCCGTTGCAGATGGTGAAGCCCTCTATGAGACTCGAGGGGTCCTCCCCGCTCCTGAGCCAGATCGCCCGAGGCAAGGAGTGCTCGCAGTCGATGATGGTGACGTCGGGCCCAGATTCCGATATGAGACATATGTTGACTCCGCCGAAGTCAAGTCCTGTGTTGAGCGACCCCGTGTACGTGCCCGGTGCAACCAAGACTGTGTCGCCCTCCGCTGCGGCGTCGAGTCCCTGCTGGATGGTTGGCTGGCCGGCAGGAACATGGATGACATTGGCGTGCGTCTGTGCTGCAGCAAGGACCACCAATGACATCACAAGACGCAGTCTGTGTCGCGCCATGTCTATCACCTCCATGCCAATCAGCGCTGCCTGCCTAACGGACCGCGTATCAGCCGCGAGCGTTAAGGCTGGCGCGGCGGTTGCTTCGGGCGCGTCAGCGCCCGGTGCAGCCGGCGTGACAGCCAAGCTCGTCGGCTGCATACGCTAGTTAGGTGGCCGATTGTCCTGTCCACACCGCAATAGCTGACAATCTCGCAACGGGCGGCACGGCCCCGACTGCTCCAGACGTGAGAGAGCTGCGGGTGCAGCCCCCAGTTGGACGCTGGCCCCGCAACTCACCACCTGCTGACGCTGGCTGTCGTAGACGCGCAACTCAAGTGCGCTGCGTGCGAGCTTCCTCAGTCAAGAAGCCTCGTCTTGCGCGGGTTGTCAGCACCTCTGTGACTCAACGGAACAGGGCCTTGATCGTGCCCCAACTCCCCTGCTCCACAGGAGTGGCCGCTGCCGGCACGTGAACGCGGTAGCCGCAACCATCAGAATAGCCTGAGAAGTCCTCCGACTCATGGCTGCCGAATTGCCAGTGACCCCACGTCGATGGGTTCGGGTTGTCGAACGCGAACCTGAAGCTGCTGCCCAGCATCGGACCACCGCGCCAGACAGCCCACGTGTCCTCACCTTCCTGTTCCAACCCATAGGTCCACGGCATGCCGACGTCCGGAGCGACCCAATTCGTGTAGTTCGCGGGATTCGGGTCGAAGACCTGAACGCGGAACATGGCTGCGTAGTCGAAGAATCCCAGATGCGCGTCGTACCAATAGGTCGGAGGATGGGTCGGATTGGGTGGCCCCTGCGGCTCGCAGTGGACGGAGATCTGATACGGGCCAGGCGCGCAGCACGCATCACCGACTGTTCCGCTCGCCAAAGTGGTGTAGAAGTCCACCTGCCCAGGATCATTGCAGTCAATCACCCAGCGCGGGAAGCTGACATGGTCCAGCAGCTCTATGCAGCCCCCTCCACCAAGGTATGTCAGATCGAGGTAGCCAACACAGACCACCGGGTCCGTCATGCACTCAATGGAGGCGAGCGTGATGCCCTCCTCGAAGGGATCGCCGACCGTGACGCCGCCAGGCAGGAGGTTGGTGAAGCTCGGCGCTGCGAAAACGCCCGGATACTCGGCCATCACGTCCGTGAGCCTGAAGGAGACGGCTGTCAGTCCACCGTAGAGCTGCGTGTAGCAGACGTACACACGGACCGACTCGTACGGCGCGGGCTGGTATCCGTGAATCTGGCCGCCGGCCCCAGTCTGATCGAGGCTTATGTAGGCAGCGACATCCGGATTGTCACCCGCCAACGCCGTACTGGCAATAACGAGAACCAACGCTACGATTAGCAGACGCCCCATTGCACACCTCCTATGTCCGTGCCTCCCGAACACCGTGCAGAGTCAGGGTTGTCCATCTCTCGCACGGGGTGACGCCGAGATGCGCGCCCTGTTCCCCGCGTGGTCCACCATTATTAGCAGCCGCAGCGTGCGCACACCAACGCCACACTCTAGTGTAGCACATGCGATATGCATCTGTCCAGCGCGCAGCTCCCGTGCCCTTGACTCCGGATGCAGGAGCTACCACTCTGCACCCGTGCCTCTGGTCAATCGGCCACCTAACGGACCGCGTATAACCCGCGAGCGTGAAGGGTGGCGCGGGGTGTGCCGGAGCGAAGCGACCCCCTTGCAGACGCCGTGACACCCAAGCTCGACGGGTTCATACGCTAGTTAGACAGCTGGTTTCCCCAGCGCCTGACCAACGCCCTTCATCCGGGCCGCGTTGAACACCGCACGATCTACCTCAGAATCCACTAGCTCACCCAGCCCTCGCCCACCTCAAGCTTGCGGCACTGCGTAGGTCGGGCTGCGGCTGCGGGAGTCTGCTCGCAGAAGCGTTACCACAGGACTGCAGTCGCCTTCAGCCGACCCCAAGCTCACCTACTGACGGACACCAACGTCCCATCCAAGCTGCCACACATCGTACCTGACTCTGGGAAGGCTCCGGACCAGGATCCCGTCGGCCGCCAAGACCGACCGAAGGACATCCCTCCGTAGCTGCCACCGTGCACGCAACTTGATCACCTGCAAGGCCATCCCGATGACAGCAGTTGGACCCTAGACCGCTCTTGCTCGAATGCGCCTCCCAGCTGTCTAACGGACCGCGTATAACCCGCGAGCGTCAAGGGTGGCGCGGGGTGTGCTGGCGACGCGAAGCGGAGCACCCCTTGCAGACGCCGTGACACCCAAGCTCGACGGGTTCATACGCTAGTTAGACGGCATCGCGTCACCTCGCACGACAGCGTGTGGCAGTGCAGCTCCCGGCTAGTCCTGCCCCCGGAAGTGCTTCCCGAAGAAGCGCTCGGCAAGTTGCTCGCCCTCTTCGGACAGCGACACCGACTTCGCCTTGCTCTTCGGGTCGCTGATCCACCCCCTGTCGTACAAGAGGTTGAGGATATCCCAATCAAGCCCCTTCCATGCGCGCGCGCCCGAGCGATCACCATGGATCGTGAGGAACATCAGACCCAGCGCTGCTTCGGCGATCTTCTCCCTGTCACACCCCTCAGGCAGAGCCATTCGTACTCCTTCTCCGAACTGCCGACTCCCCCGCGCGATGCCGACTAACTACACTTATACTGCAGACAGCTGGCGCGCGATGCATCGTAAATGGGCCGGATAAGCACGCCGCTGCCAGGCACTGTTTTCCGCTGCCCCGAAGGCTGCCGGCCCTGCCAGCACGGCTCAAGGGGCTCCGTCGTCTTGCGCGTTAGACGTCGTAATATGCGGTCTTCCGCGCGACAGTTACGGACTCACAGCATGTCGATCGGGCTCCGCACTCCGTCTGCAGCAGATCCGGCGACGTGTGTGTACTGCATCGTGGTGCGGATGTCCTCATGCCCGAGGAGCTTCTGGATCACACGTATGCTGTATCCCGCTTCCAGCAGGTGTGTCGCGAACGAGTGCCGGAACGTGTGACAGGAAGCCTGCTTGGCGATCCCGCTCTTCCGTACCGCCGCCTTCACGGCCCGCTGCAGCACCGACTCATGCTGGTGATGCCGGAGGCGCTGCCCTGTCTCGGCGTTGTTCCAGAGCCTCGACGCCGGGAACACGTACTGCCATCCCCACTCACTACCGGCGTTCACATACTTGCGCGGAATCCCCGGCGACAGCGACGTGTTGATACCGCGGGCCCGGTCACTGTCCCACAACTCGCGCACTCGCTCGATCTGCGCCCTGAGCGAGCTGACCACCGACTTGGGCAGCAGCGTCCAACGGTCCTTGGCTCCCTTCCCGCCGCGCACCCAGAGCTGCCCGCTCTCGAAGTCGAGGTCCTTCACGCGGAGCGTCATGCATTCACTCAGCCGCAACCCTGAGCCGTACAGCAGAGACGCCATGAGAAGCGGCGTGCCTTTGAGTCTGCGGAGCACCGTCTTCACCTCGTCCTTGGACAAGACTATCGGCAGCGTCTTCGGCTTCCTGGACCGCTCGACACCGTGCACCGGCCCGATGTCCACGCCGAGAACCTGCACGTAAAGGAACTTGATGCCGCTGAGCGCCTGCGACTGCGTCGATACACTGACGCCGCGGTCCACTGCCAGGTACGTGAGGAACTCACGAACGTGCTCCGCATCCAGCCTCGCCGGATGCTCCATTCCGTGGAAAGCGATGTAGCGCTTGATCCATCCGACGTACGCCTGCTCCGTGCCGTAGGCGTAGTGACGGGCACGGAAGGTGTCGCGGATGCACTGGATGAGCTTTCGGGGTCTGGGTTTCCTTGGGGGCGGGTCAGCGAGAAACAGCGCGCCGGGGCCGCGGGGGGACAGCGGACTCTCGGAGGCCGACTGCAGTTCCTTGACCATCTCCGCACTCATGCAACCACCTCGTTTCACAGGGGCTGCAAGGGGTCCTGCGCTCAGACAATCTACGTTACACTATACTGTCAGAGGGGAGCCGTGTCAAGTACCGGTGCTCTATGGTGGGAGTCAGGAGATTGGAGCGGCCCGGTTGCTCGGGGGATGTACTGCGAGCCCGCTCAGACGAATGACCGATCACTCAGTCGCGCCGTGTGGGAGACCGAGGGGCCAGAACACCCTCTACTTCTCCCCCAGCAGCTTCATCCGGTCACCGAGGACGTCGTGGACGTAGAGCATCTGGACCACGACGATGAACACGACAGCGAGCGGTGTCGCCAGAAGCACACCCATCGCGCCGAACAGTATCGCCATCACTATCTGCACGGTGATGAGCAGTGCCGGCGCCATCGATACAGCGCGCTGCTGTATCAGAGGCGTGATGAAGTAGTTCTCGAGCACCTGCACGATGGTGAACACGAAGACGACGTAGAGCGCCTTCACAGGGCTCTCGACGAGTCCGACGAGTATCGCCGGTATCGCGCCCAGTACGGGCCCGAGAAAGGGAATGAACGCGAGCAGCGCGGCGATCAGCGCGAGCGCCAGTGGCTCGGGCACACCTGCTATCCAGAGCCCGAGCGCGGTCAGCACTCCCACGACCACCATCGAGGCCGCACGGCCTACCAGCCACCACCTGAGGGCCACGCCCAGCGCGGTGAACACCTCCTGTATCCGCCGCCGCCTGGGAACCGGGAACAACCGGACGGCGTTGTCCACATAGAGACTCGGGCACGCTGCCATGTAGAGGCCGAGGAAGAGTATCAGAAGCACGTTGACGAAACCGACCGCCGCCGTCCGGAAGAAGCCGCCCACACCCTTCAGCACGTCCGTACCCATCGGGAGGAGCTGGCCGGATTCCGGCATCCATTCGACCAGCTGCTTCCCCCACTCCCACTCGTTCAGGTATCCGCGCACTCGCTCCAGCGAACTCGGGAGGTTCTCCGCGAGCTTGGCGATCTGCGTCACCACCGGCGGGCCGACCAGCCACATGGCCGCTGCCAGGAAACCGAAGAAGAGCACGATTGCAATCGCAAGCGCCCCGCCCCTCCGCATCTTCGTCAGCCCCTCGATCAACTTCGCGATGCCGTCCAGGAAGACCGCCAGCAGTATCCCGGCAAAGACCACGAGCAGCACGCTCGCGACCTGGCGAGCCAGCAACAGAATCAAGACGACTCCGACCACGATGGCGGTGGCCGTCAGCGCTCTCCATGCGAATCTACTGTCGTCCCTGATATCGCGTCTCATACCGACGTGCCTCTTCCCTCCGGTCGGGACCGCTGTGCACCTAGTCTATCTTCTTGAACGCGCTTCCCGCCGTGCCACAGACCGGGCAGATGTCCGGCGCGCCCTTGCCGACCGTGTGACCGCACACCGGGCACACGTAGTACGGGAAGTCTCCCTGCTCCGAGCCGAGAGAGGCGAGCAGCCCCTCGTACAGCTCCGCGTGCGTCTTCTCGACCGCATTGGCCAGTTCAAACGAACGCAGTGCCTTCTCGTTCTCCTCCGCCTTCGCATGCTCGATCATCTCAGGGTACATGGTCTTGAACTCGTGCGTCTCGCCCGCGATGGCGTCCTTGAGGTTCTCCTCGGTCGTGCCGATGGCCCCCAGCGCACGGAGATGGTTGTGCGCGTGCACGGTCTCCGCCGCCGCCGCCGCCCTGAACAGCCTCGCCACCTGGGGATGGTCTTCCGTGTCGGCCTTCTCCGCATACGCCAGGTACTTGCGGTTGGCCTGCGATTCACCCGCGAACGCGTCCCGCAATGACTGCTCTGATTTCGACATGTTCTTCTCCCTCTCTGCAGCGTTCTCAACGCCGCGCCTGGTGGACCCTTTCCCGCCGTCTTCTGTTCGAGTCCGCGTTCTCTACAACTCTCTCTTGATGCCGTCAAGCTGCGTCCGGCACTCGGGCACCTTCTCGAAAAACTGCTCCAGCCTCGCGCACACGTATTCCTCACAGTGCGCACAGTTGACCACGCCCTTCCCGACCCCGCACTTCCTGATCTCGCAGACCGTACAGTGCTGGAACAGAACACCGTCCGACCTGCACCCCTCGCAGTTGATGTCGGACGGCTTGATCTCGGCCTCGAACATCTCGGACCACATCTTCGCGACCTCGGCCCTCCGGGCATCGTCGTCGTCGCGGGTCGCCTTGAACGCCCCGCATTCGTGACACCGCAGCCCGCAGATAGCAATCATCTCGCTCATCTCCGCCCCCTGCTAGACCGTAACGACAGCCTCGGACTGCAACATCTGACTCACGACCTCTGCCATGTCGCTGACCCGCCCCACCGCCATCTTGCCGGCGATCCCGTAGTACCCGGCACAGGTCCCGCACGCCACAAGGTCCACGCCGGCCTCGGAGAGGACCGTCAGCGCATCGAGCACGTGCGAGCCCTCAGCCAGCAGCTTCACACCCGAGTTGTAGAACAGCATTACCTCCGGCTTCGGCGATGCCGTGCACAGCTTCCGTAGGAACGAGCCCATGAGCTTGGAACCAAGCTCACGCGACCCATTCCCCAGTTCCTCGCTGTTGACCACGACGAGTCTGTGACTCACGATGCCCTCCGCGCATTGGACTTGCCATTCGGATGCAATGCGGGCAGACGGGTTTCCGCGCGGACGAGGACCTTTCGCCCGATGCCGCGGCCCCCCGTGCCCCGGATGGCGAGATTCTATCCGTCCAGCGCCGCGAGCGCCAGCGGAAACGCAGCAGCTCGTCGTCCGGGCAGTCTGTCATGAAGCGCGAAGGGCCCCCGCTGAACCACTCCGACGCGACGCACCGCGCTGCTGGCCCGCGACCGCGGACAGACGCGCTCCCCACGCGAACGCACAACGCCGCCGGGCGGCTTCCACCCGACGGCGCTGCTAAACAGAAGTCACGTGAGCGTCAGTGCATCCGCAGGTGCGGAGCCCCTCGCCTAGTTCTGCTTCTCGGACGCGAGTTCCCTGCCGCTCTGAGCGGACAGTATGCGGAACTCCTCGCGACCCAGCTCGCGGTCGTCCGTCACCTCTATCGAGCGCCGGATATCCTTCTCGAGCGCCCGCAGCCTCGGACCCTCCTCGTCCACAAGGTACACAGCCAGGTCAGGCGACACCACGAGCTTGAATTTCTTCTCGCGCGTCGACGACGCGATCCTGCGCATCCCGCGCTCGATGAAGAGCATGATGGAGTCCATCGAGAGCACTTTCCCGGTTCCCTCGCACTGAGGGCACGAGTCGGTGTACTGATGCAGGAGGCTGGGCCTGACGCGCTGCCTGGTCATCTGGACCAGACCGAGTTCGCTGATGGGATAGACCTTGCTACGCGCACGGTCGCGCGCCAGCATCTTCTTGAGTTCCTGGACGACCTTCTGTCGGTTCCCCTCACTGGCCATGTCGATGAAGTCGATGACGATGATGCCGCCGATGTCCCTGAGACGCAACTGACGGCCGACCTCGCGCGCGGCGCCCATGTTCGTCTTGAGGATGGTCTCCTCCTGGTCCTTCTTCCCCGTATACCTGCCGGTGTTGACATCGATCGCGGTGAGCGCCTCAGCGTGGTCAATGACGATGTAGCCGCCCTTCTTGAAGTAGACCTTTCGTCTGAGGCCCTTCTCGATGTCGCCCTCGATGTCGTAGGCGTCGAATACCGGGGTGCTGTCGCGGTAGTACTCGACCCTTCCCTTGAGTTCCGGCGCTACGTTCCGGAGGTATCCGCCTATCTCCTTGTAACCCCGGCGCGAGTCGACAATGAGCCTGTCGACATCCGCGGTGAAGACGTCGCGCACGAGCCCCGCGGTCAGACCCATCTCGCTCTGAATGAGCGCCGGCGCCCGGCGAGACCCAGCGATGCTGTTGGTCTTCTTCCACATCTTCACGAGGAACTTGAGGTCGCGCTTGATCTGACGCTTGCTGACGCCCGACGCCGCGGTACGCACGATCAGGCCTCCCCACGGCGGCCGGATCTCGCGCGCAATCTCCTTGAGGCGGTCGCGTTCCGGCGACTTCTCGATCTTGCGCGAAACGCCTACCGACCCCGAGAAAGGCACCAGCACCAGGAAGCGCCCGGGCAGCGAGATCTGCGTCGTCACCCTGGGGCCCTTCGTGCTGATGGGCTCCTTCGTCACCTGAGCGAGGATCTCCTGGCCTTTCTTGAGCAGGTCCTGGATCGGGACGTTCGGAGAGGACATCCGTCGGCCCTCCGCTACCCCGAGCGACTCGTCGCCGGAGAGGTCCGCGAACTCCGCGGTGACGTCCCGCATGTCGGAAACGTGCAGGAACGCGCTTTTTTCCATCCCGATATCCACGAACGCGGCCTGCATGCCTGGCAGGACCGCGCCCACGACGCCTTTGTAGATGTCACCGACGATGCGTCTGCCCTCCCCGCGTTCCACCATGATCTCCACAAGCTGGTGGTCTTCGAGAATGGCTATCCGAGTCTCGCCGGTCGCCACGTTGACAACGATTTCCTTATGCACATCACTCCTCTGTATGGCGAACCGCACCCACGGCCGGGGTGTCGGCGCCTGTAATCCCTCAAGGGCACACCCGTTGCGCCCCCTTGTCATCTGCTCTCAAGTATAGTCCCGCTAGCGGACTGGTTCAAGTCCCGCCCTGCCGCCGCTCGCCCCACGAAGGAGAGCGGTGCGGTGGATACGTGCAAGTTCCGGCGGAGCCGCAGGTTCCGCAGTCAAGAGCCTGACCACGTCAACGGGGCGCATCGCGCCCTCTTTCCCGATCGCGAGCACCGCGCGGAGCACGGGAGACCTGAGTTCCGGGGCACCCCCCACAGCGGTCCCCGGGGTGGCCCCCACAGCGGTCCCCGGGGCGGCCCCCACAGCGGCCCCCGCTGCGGCCCCCGCTGCGGCCCCGGTCTCCACCACCACGAGCTCCAGGATCTGCTCGCTGGGCCGCACCGTCTTGACCCCTCCGCCCTTGGGCACCTCAGCCTCGCGTACACGTCTGAGCGCGTCAATGCGCGCCTCGATCTCCTCGGTCGACAGCCCCTCCAGCCCCTGCACGTCGCTAATGACGTACTCGGCGCCCTCCGCGATGGCGCTCGGGGAGCGCTTCGAGGTCAGCGCCGAGACCGAAAGGACCCTGAGCCCTTCGGGCAGCCCCGCTCCAAGCTTCGCCTCTATCTCTTCCATCGCCAGTGCCCGTGTGAGCTCCAGGTCGAAGAACTCGGCCTCGCCCGTTGCTCCTACCGGCAGAGGTGGCCCGAAAGACAGCTTCGGGTGCGGGTTGAAGCCCTGCGTATAGACAACCGGCAGCTCCGAGATCGCCAGCGCCCGCAGCACCGCACGCACGATGTCGAGATGCGAGATGAACCTGACCGCAGCGCCCTTCGAGTACCGGACCCGCCATCTGGTGCCGTTGGCGTCCGCCTGGCGGACCTTCCGCTCGCGACGCCCGAAGCTCGGACGGGAGGTTGGCGCCGGCGCCTCCGGCCGCTCGGGCATCTCGCGTCCCGCCGCCCCGCGCGCCACTCCGCCGGCCACGCACGCGCCGCAGTCGAAGCAGCCGGACTCCCGGCAATCAGGCGTCAGCTCCGCCCGAAGCGCCTTCTCGCGCTCAGCCAGCAGGAACTCCCTGCTGGGTCCCCCATCGATGTGGTCCCACGGAAGCGGCCCATCCGGGTCACGCGCCTCGAGGAAGCTCTCGGGCGATACTCCGGCCAGCTCGAACGCCCGGCGCCACCTCCCAAAGTCGAACATCTCCGTCCACCCGTCGAACCTGGCGCCGGCTCGGAACGCCGTCTCGACGACCTCGCTGAGCGACCGTCCGCCCCTCGCCATCACGCCCTCGAGAAACGAGACCTCGGGGTCCCTCGTCGCCAGCTTCACGCTGCGCTCGCGCCGCAGACGCTCCCTCAGGAACGTCTCTTTGCGCCGCGTCTCGTCGGATGTGTCCTGTCGCTCCCACTGGAACGGCGTGTGCGTGCGAGGCACGAACGGTGAGACCGACACTCTGATGCGCGCGCCCTTCTTCCTCTTTCTGGCCACCGAGGTGACCTTCGACACCAGGCGCACGATACCCTCGAGGTCCTCCTCCGTCTCTGTCGGGAGACCGATCATGAAGTAGAGCTTGATCCTGTTCCATCCGGAGGCGAACGCGACGTCCACCGTCCTGAGAATGCTCTCCTCGGTCTCGTTCTTATTGACAACGTCTCGGAGCCGCTGCGTGCCGGCCTCCGGAGCGAACGTCAGCCCCGCGCGCCTCACTTTGCCTATGCCGTCGGCAAGTTCGAGCCCGAACCGGTCCACGCGGAGCGACGGCAGCGATATGCTGACGCGCTTGTCAAACAGCCGCTCGTTCAGGCACGAGATCAGCTCGGGCAGATCGTCGAAGTCGGAGGTCGAGAGCGACACCAGGGACACCTCGTGGTACCCGGAAGCCGCCAACCCCTCGTCGACCAGGCGGATGATGTCCTCAGTCGGGCGCGGACGCACCGGCCTCGTTATCATGCCGGGCTGGCAGAACCGGCAGCCCCGCGTGCACCCACGCATGATCTCAACGGCAAGCCTGTCGTGCGTCGTTTCCGTGACGGGAACGACGGGCACCGACGGGTGCCCCGCGTAGTCGATCGAGCGCTCTGCTCTGCGGTGGACGCGGCCGGGGATCTCGCCGCCCCTGCTTTCAGAGGAAGCTGCATCGCCGGACGCTGCATCGTCGGCGCCGTCACCCTGCGCGAAAGCACGCGGGACCGTCCCCGCGTACAGCCCGTTCTCAATGCGCTCATCGTAGAGCGCCGGCACATACACGCCCGGGAGCGCCGCGGCCCGCACCAGGGTCTCCGCCCTGCTCAATCCGTCTCCGCGCGCCGCGATAACCAGATCGGCGATGTCCAGCACGGCGCTTTCACCGTCTCCTATAACGAAGAGGTCGAAGAAGGCAGCCATGGGCTCCGGGTTCAGAGCGCAGGGACCGCCACCGATGATCAGCGGTTCGTCCTCCCCCCTGTCGGCGGTGCGCAGCGCCACGGATGCGAGGTCCAGCATCATCAGAATGTTCGTGTAGTGGAGTTCGTACTGAAGCGTGAAGCCGATGACGTCGAAGTCACGCGCCGGACGCTGGCTCTCTATGGAGAAGAGCGGCACGCCCTTCTCCCGCATGAGCCCCTCCATGTCGGTCCACGGCGCGAAGACGCGCTCCGCGAGCACGTCCGGTCGGCGGTTGAGGATGTCGTAGAGCATTCGGATGCCCAAGTGGGACATGCCGATTTCGTAGACGTCAGGGAATGCCAGAAGGAAGCTGAGGTCGACGTCCGCTGGGTTCTTCCTTGGGACGTTCCTCTCCCCGCCGGTGTAGCGGCTGGGCCTCGCGACCAGCGGCAGGACCTCACGCTCGAGCCTCTCGAGGAGCTCGCTCATGTGCATGACCTGCCTTACCGTTGCTCGCGGTGCAGGACCCCCGTTTGGAGCCTGCGCGTGACGGCCGGCAACCACCGGCCGTCCATGCCGCGAGTCGCGCCGCGGACCTACTCGGCGAGTGAAGCGCCTCGCTTGAGCGCCTTGCGGTTGAGTTCCATCACCTGCTCGCTCTTGCCATACATCTGGGCATCGAGCGACTTGGTCGATAGCGTATCGAGTCCTATCGTGCCGAGCTTCTGCGCGAAGGCGCCCAGCATCACCATGTTCGCCGCCTTGGCCGAGCCGACCTCGTCGGCGATCTCGTTGGCGGCGACCTTGAAGACGTTCACGTCGTCGCGCTCGACCTCGCGGTCGATGAGCGACGTGTTATAGAAGATCCAGCCCCCCGGCTTCACCGTGTCCTCGAACTTGTCCAGCGACGGCCCGTTCATAATGAGCACGACGTCCGGCTCCTCCACCGTAGGCGCGGCTATCTCTCCGTCCGCGACTATCACCGAGCAGTTCGCCGTCCCGCCCCGCATCGCCGCCCCGTACTGCGGAAAGAACGTCGTGTGCTTGTCTTCCACCATGGCCGAATAGGCGATAAGCCGTCCCATCAGGACGATTCCCTGTCCTCCGAAACCCGCGCACCTGATCTTCTGTGTCATCCGATGTCTCCCTGTCTTCCTCAAGCCGCAGGCCGGGCTGTCTCCCTGTCTTCCTCAAGCGTTCGGCCTGCACGACGTGCCTTACCAACTAGCTCTCGGCCGTGATGTCCTTGAACACGCCCAGCTCGTAGTAGTCCAGCATCTCCGACTTCAGCCACTTCATGGCCTCCGGCGGAGTCATGCCCCAGTTGGGCGGACACGGTGACACGATCTCGACCAGGCTGTAGCCCTTCTTGTCGAGGGCGAGCTGGAAGGCCTTCCTGAGGTGCTTCTTGGTCGCCATGACGTTCTTGGGCGAGTCCACCGAGCTGCGCGCCAGATACGCCACGCCACCCAGAGTCTGGAGCAGCTCACACACGCGGATGGGATACCCGGCGATCGCGGGGTCGCGTCCGAGCTGGCACGTCGTGGACGGCTGACCGATCAGCGTCGTCGGCGCC
>JAUWLR010000269.1 GCA_030613615.1 Candidatus Eiseniibacteriota bacterium | reverse complement strand
CGAAGAAGGAGGGGTAATGCCCTCTGATGTGATGCGAGACGTCACACCGCAAGAGGTAACGCCTGTTGCGGGCAAAGGGGCTCTGGGCACTTGGCTGTCTCATAGGATCCGGACATGTAAGGCCGGGTTATCTTGTGGGATAGAATCGGGAGTAAATCAATGTGGGCAGGGGTGTATGTGTGTCAGCGCTTAAGCTTCGCTCAGATTGAGTAGACACCCGAGGAATCAGGCCAGGGTCAGAACCGGACTCGGGAAATCCGACTGTCCGGGATCGTAGGGGGGCCTGCGGAAACGTGGACGATGGGAGTCGGACTGAGGCCCATGGGGAAACCCATGGATTAGCCACCGAACCCTAAGGTTGCGCGCGCCGCAGTTCTATCCCGACCCTCGCGGAGAGAGAAATGTGATGTGCATGAGAGGGTTCATCCGGATGGTCCGCGTAGCATCGGTAGCGGTCGCACTGATCACCGTTGCAGGGTGCAGCGATTGGAGTCCCTTCCGACCACCGACGCCGCCAGAGCTCTTCACCATTCGGATAGACAGCTTGCGTTACTCGCCGGAAGCGGTGGTTGGTGACACTCTGATAGTCGAGTTCTGGGGGTACATTGGTCCTAGCACGTGCTACCAGTTCTTCGGGTTCCATGCACTGAGAGACTCCTTCGAGCTGGATGTGACAGCTGTTGGCGCAGTTGACTACACGGCCCATGTATGTGGCCCGGCGTTGCAGTATCTCCGGGGCGAGGAGCTGGAGGTGTTCCCATTGTACGAGGGAGATCTGATCCTTGTGGTTCAGCAGCCTGACTCATCCGCGCTCGTGGAGACAGTGCGAATAGCAGGACGGGGTCTAGGAGGCGCGAGGCCTAACTAGCGTATGCACCCGACGAGCTTGGCTGTCACGCCGGCTGCATACGCACCCGTCGCGCCAGCCTTGACGCTCGCGGGTGATACGCGGTCCGTTAGACGCCGTCGACTGCAACCGGTGTTCTCGGGCATCAACCTGTTTGCAGAGTCGCTGCCACATACTGGGAAGCGCACAGCGCTGGAATGGAGAGTTCCACCTAGGAGGTGACCATGGGTAGATCCACGTGGTGCTTCGTTGCCTCGATACTGGCACTCGCTGCAGGAACAGCCGAGGCCGTGACGATTCGCGTCCCCGATGACCACCCGACGATCCAGGCCGCCGTTGACGCGGCAGCGTCAGGCGACACGGTGCTCGTTTTTTCGGGGTACTACGTCGAGAACATACTGATGAAAGATGGCGTAGCGCTACTTGGCACCGGAACGGAGATGCCTGTCATCAGCAGCGCCAGCGGCTCAAGCGTCGTAGTGTGCCTAGGTGTATTCACCGCGGAAACCCGAATCGAGGGATTCCTCCTCGAAGGCGCGACCGCATGGTCTTGGGACAGCGGAGTTCACTGCGATGATGCCTCCGCCACCATCCGGTACAACGTGATTCGTCACAACCGCATGGGAGTGTTGCTGAAGGAGAGTCGAGGGCACGCGATCATTGAGCACAACACGATCATCAGCAACAACGATTGTGGCATCCAACTCTACAACGGTGATGTACCTGTGCCTTCGGGGACCTCTCTGATACGCAACAACATCCTTGTGGGGAACACCCTCTTCGGGATCTATCGCGGGGCGGGCGCCGGTGAAGAACTGCCCCTTGCGCCGGACGTGGACTACAACGACGTTTGGAGCAACGGCGAGGACTACTGGAATGTCTCAGCAGGGGCGCACCACATCTCTGCGGATCCGCTGTTCTGCGAGCCCAGTGCTGGTAACTACTTCCTGCACTCTTGGTCACCATGCGTAGGAGCGGGCGAGATGGGCGCGGATATCGGCGCTCTTGGCGTGGGCTGTGGCGCCAGCCCTGTGGAGCCGCCGACGTGGGGTGT
>JAUWLR010000015.1 GCA_030613615.1 Candidatus Eiseniibacteriota bacterium | reverse complement strand
CCTCCGTGCTGCGACGCATGGGACTCGTGAGCCTTCTCGATGAGCATCGGAGACTCGCGAGCTGTTCGTGAACCGCCGGATACGGAACCGTACGTCCGGTGGTGTGGGAGGACGGGGCCGCGAGGCCCCGCCCTACCCGATCGCCGCGGGCATTCAGACTACCTGCCGGCCCTGGCAGCCGCGTGTGCGGCATGGTGGAGCATCTCTAATGAAAGCCTGTTCGGGCACGCTTTGTGCATCCCTCTGTAGATCGCTCGGACCAGCCGTGCTGCGCCGGGGCCGTTCCTCACAGTCGTGGCGGCTGAAACGACTGCCTACTGGGCCTGTTGAACGTCGGAGGGGACCATGTGGAGCCGGATGATAAAGCTGAGGTCTTTGCTGTTTGCGGCGCTGTTCCTGCTCTGCGCGGCGAGCACGGCCGCCGCGTACGGCGTTGACTGGGTCGTGCTTGTGGACAACACCGGGACGATGCGCTACCAGAGCCGTGGGGTCATGACGGTCGAGGCGATCAAGGAATTCGTGTCGCTCACCGAGCCTGGGGACCGCATCTCCATCTGCAGCTACGGGGAGCGTTCTGTTTCCGTACTGCCGAACCACGCGGTGGTTATCGAGGACGAATCGTCGAAGGACTACGTGAGGGCACACACCAAGTTCGGTTTCAACGCCGACAGGACCGACATCACCGCGGGTCTGGAATATGTGTGGCGGATGCGGGCTCACTTCTTCCCCGGCCTGGAAGCGGGCGACGGGAAGGGCGCCGACGCGGTCATCGTTCTCCTCACGGACGGCAAACTCGTCCCGGTCTATAGCAGCTACGCGCGATACGAAGCAACGTACGACAGGAGCCGCAGACGCCTTCTGGAACTCGCGTCACTCTGCGCGGAGCAGGGAATCCGAATCTGCACGATCGGCCTCGGCCGCTCGCAGAAGGTCGACGGAAAACTGCTCACGGATATCTCCACGAGGACAGGCGGCACCTACCGCCACGTTGCCACCGCTTCAGGCGTTGCGGAGGCCTACCGGGCGATCGCGGGCGAGCAGCGACCCCCGGAGCCGGTTGAGGTGGTCAAGGCACCGAGTACGCTGGAGCTTCAGGATGCGGTCACGGCATCCGAGACCTCCGAGTCGCCCCGGGAGAAGAAGGTCAAGCGCGTTGGAGCGCTTGCGTCGAGCGCATCCAGCGCCTTCTCGTCGGAGTTCTGTCTGGGCTCCGCGGGCATCCTCGCCGTTTTCGTCGGGCTGATCGCGGTGGGTACCGAGAAGCGCCAGAAGTGGGCCATGTGCTTCTCGACGGCCATCTTCGGCACGGGAGAGAAGCGCGTGAGGGGCTATCTCAAGCCGATCGACGTGGACGGGACGACTTCGGCCAGGGCGTGTATCGGTCTCGAGAATCCCGGCGTGGAATCCGTGCGGGTGGGCAGCGGCACCTCGTTCATACCCCAGATCGAGGCGATCATGGAATTCGCCGGGACCAAGGACGGATCGCCCCCGGAGCTTCACGTTGAGAGCGGACGCGTCACTGTTGAAGGCAAGGCAGTGACGACCCAGAAGCTCAAGGACGGTGACGTCGTTGATATTGAGGGCCTGTGCTATCAGTACCTGAGGGGCAACAGGAGGTAAACGCGTTCATCGGTCCGAAGTGAGTTCCAAGGCCCTGCACTCGTGAATCGCCTCGAGTGCAGGGCCTCGGTCTTTCCTGCCTGCCGGCACTATCGGTAGAGCAGCCCCGCCTCGTGTCGTGCCAGGAGCCTGGTCAACATGTCCTCGGTCATCGCCTGCAGATCGTACTCGGGCCGCCAGTCCCACTCCTTCCTGGCAGCCGTGTCGTCAACGGAAGACGGCCAGGAGTCGGCGATCGCCTGGCGGTAGTCGGGGCGGTAGGTCGCACGGAAGCCCGGGATACGCTCCTTGATCGACGCGGCGAGCTCACCAGCAGAGAAGCTCATCGACCCGATGTTGAAATCTCCGTGGTGGATCAGACGGTCGGAATCGGCCTCCATGAGGTCGATCGTGCCCTTGATGCAGTCGGGCATGTACATCAGGGGCAGCCTGGTATCCTCGCTCACGAAGCAGGTGTACTCGCCCTTCTCGACGGCCGCGTAGTAGATCTCGACTGCGTAGTCGGTGGTGCCGCCTCCGGGAAGGGTCTCGGCCGATACGATGCCCGGATATCGCAGACCTCGCGCATCCACCCCGTAGCGCCCGACGTAGTAGTCACACAGAAGCTCCCCCGCGACCTTGGTCACGCCATACATCGTCGACGGCTTCAGTACCGTCTCCTGGGGTGTGTTCTCCTTCGGGCAGCCCGCACCGAACACGGCGATCGAGCTTGGGCAGAGCACCTGCGTGAGTTCCAGGTCACGTGCTATCTCCAGCGCGTTGATCAGACCGGTGATGTTGACGTGCCACGCCATCAGCGGGTCCTTCTCTCCGTTGGCGGAGAGGATGGCGGCGAGGTGGACTATCGTGTCGATGTCGTGCCGTCTGCAGATCCCTGACAGGCCATCGGCATCGGTGACGTTCACCCGCTCGAACGGGCCGGCCTGCCCGAGCTCTCCCTCGGGTCTTGGCTTGAGGTCGCTCGCCACGACATTGCTGTCCCCGTATCTCCGCCTGAGTTCGGTGGTCAGCTCCGAGCCGATCTGCCCGAGCGCCCCCGTTACCAGAATCCTGCCTATCGTTTTGGTGCCCACACGCCTCGCCTTTCTGTCCGAGAGCCCGTCGGTTTCCGATGACTGCAGCAAGACTACCAAATTCCGTCGGCAAACGCGATACCGCGGCCTGAGCCGGCGCAAGGCCATGGATATCACCCTGCCGGGTGGGTCACGATGTACGGGCCTGTCGCCGAAGGCATGTCCAGGCTGGAGTGGGTGTGGGAGCGGGCCCGGGCAGAGGACGCGGCTTCCGGAGGGGCCGCTCAGGCGCTATAATCGGGCGCGTGTCCGGGCCTGTCATGGCAGCGGAGAAACCCGGAGGAGTAATGCACCAGCGGAAGTGGGAGGACCTCCTCGACAAGATAGAGAAGATGTTCGGGTTCACCGAACACACCACCGAGGAGTATCCTGAGCGCCGAATGACCGTCGAGACCGCAGTCTTCGACGGGGCGTCGGGACGGATCAAACTCGAGCGCACCAGGAAGCCCGTCGTCCTCGACAAGAGAATGAGCTACTCGAGGCGCGCCGGCAGCGACGTGGTGACGGAGTACGTCCTGTCTGACGACGAGTACGTGGACACCGTCCGGTTCTTCAGGTGGGACAGGCTGGCGCGAGAGTGGACGCAGATCGACCTCGCAGACATCGGTCGTTGAGGCACGCGGCCGCACTAACCGCCCGGTTATTCCGCATTCCTGTGTGTCGTCGCGCCGACACGCGCACGCGGCCCCACTGACCTACCTTCACAAGACCCCGGTGGAACGAAACTTGCTTTCGACGTCACTTGTGTGATGGCGGGCTTGAGGCCCGTACAGTTCTACTCGAGTGCCAGGGCTCGGTCGGTTCTGGAAGGGGAGGCCATTGGACAATCCTACGGTAGATTCCGTGGATGGCCCCAAGGCGAGCATTCTCGTCGTGGATGACGAGCACTTCATCCGAGAGATAATCTGCCGCAAGCTCAACGGCAGCGGTTTCGAGTGCGATTCCGCTCCCAGTGCGGAGGACGCTCTGGCGAGGATCGCGCAGAACGACTACGACTGTGTGCTGTCGGACATCCACATGCCCGGCATGAGCGGCGTCGACCTCCTGCGTCAGATCAAGCTCCGGAACCAGGACCTGGCGGTCATACTGATCACGGGCGCCCCGGACATCGACGCGGCCCTCGAGGCCATGCGGCTCGGGGCCTACGATCACCTGTCGAAGCCGCTCAATCTAGCGGCACTCGAGATGACCGTCGACCGTGCTCTCGAGAAGAAGCGCCTGGTGGAGGAGAACAGGGAATACCAGCGCAACCTGGAGTCGATGGTCAAGGAGCGGACCAAGCAGCTGACCGGGGCCAACGAGGACCTTCACAGGCTCTTCACAGGCAGCATAAAGGCCCTTGCTCAGGCCCTGGAGGCGAAGGACGAGTACACACAGGGGCACTCCGCGCGCGTCGCGGAGGAATCCGTCAACATCGCCAGGTACCTCTCGCTGTCCGACAAGGAGATCCAGCGCATGTGGCTGGCCGGCTACCTGCACGACATCGGCAAGATAGGCATCAAGGAAGCGGTACTCAACAAGCCCGGGAAGCTCAATGAAGAGGAGTGGAACCTCATCCAGCAGCATCCAGTGGTCGCCGGGAGGATCCTCGGTCCCATCCCTGAGCTCTCGGACGTCATTGACATCATCGTACACCACCACGAGCGCTATAACGGCAGCGGGTACCCGGACGGCCTCGAGGGGAACTCGATCCCGCTGGGGGCGCGGATTCTCGCGGTGGCGGACACATACGACGCACTGACTTCCAGGAGGCCCTACAGGGACTCTCTGGCTCTCGAGGAGGCGTACCGCGTCCTTGAAGAGGCGGCAGGGACGTACCTCGATCCGGTCATAGCGAGGGCCTTTCTCAACCTCAAGCGGGGTGTGAAGGCGGAACCGCTGCAGGACGCGATCGAGTTGGAGAGCGAAAACGTGCAAGATGCGAAGTGTGGCAAGAGCGGGATGAGCAAAGCCATCGGCGCGCCGCCGCTCGACCTGAGTTAACCCACCAGCTGGCTATCAGTTAACACCTCTAGCACACGTTGTCATAATTGGCATGTGCCTTGCAGTCCAAGGTCTTGAGTGCGTCCGTACGCTCATGGGCGTCGGCCGCCTCGCCACTCGACACGCATAGGGGGGGGCGAGACTTGGAAACTGCGCATCCGCACGAGCCTGAACGGCTGGACCTGTCCAGCATGGAGATCGATCCTCACGTTGTGAGGCTCGTTCCGCGCGAGATGGCCCAGCGCTTCCGCCTGGTCGCCGTGGGGCAGGAAGACGACGCTCTTATCCTTGCCATGGAGGACCCGCTGGACGTCATCGCCACGGATACCATCGCGGCCAACACCGGCTACGAGGTGACTCCCAGACGGGCCGACGCCGAAGACATCACTTCAGCCATAGACAAGTACTACAGCGACACCATCGACATCGAGCAGAGCATCCAGAGCATCGTTGATGTGGAGGTGGCGGACGGGAGCGGGGGAAACCTCGACCCCGAGCAGCTCTCGATCGACCCCGACGATGCGCCGGTCATCCGCCTCGTCAACCTGATCCTCCTTCAGGCGATGGAGGAACGGGCGAGCGACATCCACATCGAGCCCAGGGAGAAGACCCTCGCCGTCAGGCTGAGGGTCGATGGCGTGCTGAGGGAGATCCTTCCTCCTCCCAAGAGGATGCAGTGGGCGATCACCTCGCGCATCAAGATCCTGGCGGGGCTCGACATCGCCGAGCGCAGACTCCCGCAGGATGGCAGCTGCAGGGTGCGCATCATGCGCCGCGCTATCGACATACGTATCTCGACGATTCCGGTCCTGTACGGCGAGAAGGTCGTGATGCGGCTCCTCGACAGGAGCAACCTCAAGACCGATCTCGAGGATCTGGGGTTCGATCGGTCATCACTGGGCATGATCCACAACGCCATCGCCCAGCCGCACGGGATGATCCTGCTCACAGGGCCGACGGGCAGTGGCAAGACGACGACGCTCTACTCCGCTCTGACGAAGATCAACTCACCGGACAAGAACATCATGACGGTGGAGGACCCCGTCGAGTATGAGCTCGCGGGGATCAACCAGGTGAGCGCACGCCCCACGATCGGGCTGGACTTCGCGGCGGCACTGCGCTCGTTCCTCAGGCAGGACCCGGACGTGATCCTCGTTGGTGAGATCCGAGACCTCGAGACCGCGTCGATCGCCATCAAGGCCGCGCAGACCGGCCACCTCGTGTTCAGCACGCTCCACACGAACAACGCGACGTCGTCGATCGACAGGCTCCTGAACATGGGAGTGGAGCCCTATCTCATCTGCACCTCGCTGAACCTGGTCATTGCGCAGCGGCTGGTCCGCAAGATCTGCACGGAATGCAGGGAGCCGTATGAGCCCGACCCGGCGCTCGTGGCGCGCTTCCGACGCGCCATGCCCGATGAGGGCGATGTGACGTTCTACCACGGAGCCGGGTGCGATGAGTGCTCCGGGACCGGCTACAAGGGTCGGCTTGCCGTCTACGAGCTCTTCCCGATCACGCGCGAGGTCAAGAACCTCGTGCTGCTGGGGGAGCTGGGAACCAGGGTCAGGGACCAGGCCCTCGAGGACGGGATGCAGACCCTGCTCATCAGCGGCATGGGCAAGGTCAAGGAAGGAGTGACGACACTGGACGAGGTCCTGAGCGTCGCCATGGAGTCGGACAGGGTGAGCAAGCCGCCAAGCGGTCCCTGATGGACTGGCCGGAGGCGCCCCCGTGTCGCCGAGCGGAACGCGGGGCTTCACGCTCGCCGGGTTCATGGTCACCGTGCTGTCAGCCTATGCCGCCCGCTCGTGCAGGATGCGAGGCAATCTGATGGTTCACGGAGCCCTCCGAGTGTCACGGGGGGCTCCAGACGCGCTAACTGGCTGACAGCGCGCGAGTTAGCAACTACATCACCCATTGGCATTACTGGCATGGGGTTTGCAATCTACCGTATCGGAAGGGAGGTACTCGTGTCGGAACCTGCCCGCTCACAAGGACTTAGGTGCAAGTGAGTCGAGGGTGCGGTGGACCGGGTTCTTCTCAGGGTTGAGCGTCCGGGCTCGGGGTGGGCTGCCGGACACGGTCGAGTTCCCTCCGGGACGGCCGGGACTGAATCAGAATGACGGGGCACACATGACTACGGAAATTCGGAAGCTGCTTGAGGAAGTGGTCGAGCGCAAGGCCTCGGATCTCCATATCACCTCCGGCGTTCCCCCGCAGATCAGGATCGACGGAGCGCTCGTTGCCGCGGACTATCCGCCCCTGGGTCCCGAAGAGAGCCGCGCGCTCTCCTACGCGATGATCGACGAGAAGAAGATCGCCAGGTTCGAAGCCGACAAGGGGCTGGACACCTCGTTCAGTGTGGAGGGACTTGGGCGTTTCAGGCTCAACATCTACTACCAGCGGGGAAGCGTCGCCGCCGCCGTCCGGCACCTCCCGTGGGAGATCCCTACGATGGAAGAGCTCGGAGTCCCGCTGGTCATGAAGGACTTCTGCGAGAAGCTGAACGGCCTCGTGCTCGTCAGCGGACCCACCGGATCCGGCAAGTCGACGACACTGGCCTCGATGCTTTGCTACATCAACGACAACAAGAACGTCCACATACTTTCGATTGAGGACCCCATCGAGTACCTGCACCGCCACAAGTTCTCGATTATCAACCAGCGCGAGGTAGGCCGCGACGCGCCCTCTTTTGCCTCGGCGGTTCGTCAGGTGCTTCGACAGGACCCGGACGTCATCTGCATCGGGGAGATCCGAGATCTGGAGACGGTCCGCACCGCTCTGACAATGGCGGAGACGGGCCACCTGGTGCTGACGACGGTGCACACGAGCGAGGCCCCTCAGGCGATCAGCCGAATCGTCGACATCTTCCCGCCGCACGAGCAGCAGGGCGTGAGAACGCAGATATCGCTGTCGCTGCAGGGAGTCCTGGTGCAGCAGCTGCTTCCGGACGCGAGCGGATCGGGCAGAGTACTTGCAACCGAGGTGATGGTTGCCAACGCGGCCGTTCGCAACCTGATCCGTGAGAACAATCTTCAGCAGCTCAGGTCGGCGATCGAGACGGGCGCGAAGGACGGCATGCACAGCATGAACTCATCGCTCCTGAGGCTGGAGAGCGAGAAGCGCATCACGACTGATAAGGCCATCGCTTGCTCGAACGACATCAAGGGAATCATGCGTGAGCTCTCGAGGTCAGTGAAGGCTTAGCGCACCGACGTCACAACAGACCAGAGGGACCTAAACATGCCAGAGTTCATCTTCACAGCCAAGACACCGAACGGTAGGACGGTCCAGGGAACCAGGTTCGCGGAGAGCGAGATGTCACTCGTCTCGGCCCTGCGGAAGGAGGATCTGGTCGTCGTGGCCGTCTCTCCGGCTCCCATCACGCCCACCCGCACCAAGAAGGGCAAGAAGGTCAAGACGAAGGACCTTGCGATCTTCTGCCGCCAGATGGGCGCGATGCTGGGCGCGGGCCTGCCGGTGCTCGAGTCGATCCAGAGCATCGCGGACCAGTCCGACCACGTGACGATGGCAAGTGTGCTCCGGGAGATAGCGGACGACATTGAGGCCGGCTCGACGCTGTGCGCGGCTTTCGGGAAGCACGCGAAGGTCTTCTCGAAACTCTTCACCTCGATGATTCGTGCGGGAGAAGAATCAGGCGCGCTGCCGAACGTGCTCCAGCGGCTGGGAGACTACCTCGAGGCCAAGGACGCGATGACGTGCAAGATTCGCGCAGCGTCGGCATACCCGGCGTTCATCGCCGGGTTCTTCATCATGGCAGTGGCCGGGATCATGCTGTTCTTGATCCCGCAGTTCGAGAGCATCTTCGCGAGCTTCGATATGCAGCTCCCACCCCTGACCAAGTTCCTGATGGCGACATCCAGGTTCATCGGGCGCTATCTCATCTACGAGATCGTGCTCGCCGGCGGTGGTATCTACGCCTTCTGGAAGTGGCACAAGACGCCCGTCGGCAAGAGCACGGTCGACGGCTGGCTGCTCAGAACCCCGGTCTTCGGCAAGCTCATCCTCAAGGCCGCCGTGGCGCGCTTCAGCAGCACGCTCAGCACGCTCATGGACAACGGCGTCGCAGTCGTAGCTGCCCTGGAGATCGTCGGGGAGACGGCCGGTAACGCGGTGGTCAAGGCGGCCGTGGACAACGTGAGCGTCGGTGTGATTAACGGCTCCACGATCTCCGAGAAACTCGGGGAGTCGAGCGTGTTCCCGAAGATGGTCGTCAGCATGGTGGCCGCAGGAGAGAGCTCCGGAAACCTGCCGGAGATGCTGAACAAGATATCCGATTTCTACACGCGTGAAGTCGACGCGGCGATAAGCGGGCTGACCTCGATGATCGAACCGATTCTCATTGTGGGACTCGGAGCGATTGTCACCGTGGTCGTGCTCGCAATCTACCTGCCGATATTCCAGATGGCGACTGGAATCGAGTAGGTGGGCATCCAGAGGCCTTAAGAGAGCAGGAAGGAGGTGAATACAAATGCTGCGCAAGAACCAGGGGGGTTTCACACTTGTCGAGCTGATGATCGTTGTCATCATCGTCGGCATCCTGGCGGCTGTGGCCATTCCGATGTATCAGGGCGCGACTGAGCGTGCTAAGGCGTCGGAGGCGGTGGCTGCACTGGGCACGATTCGCGGTGCGTTGCGGGTCTACTACGCCGAGCATGGCACGTACGTGCATGCCAGCTTCACGGACGGCGCGCTCGTGACGAATGGTAGCGTTCTGGACGTCAGTGTGAACGATCTTCTCGGTAGGTACTTCAGCGGTGCGTGCTACACGTTCAGCGGCGCCCCGGATGCTACTACCTACACCATCGAGTGCGATGGCGCACTGAGCGCCGCTCCGTACGGGACGGAAGTCGCTACGATCATACGGTTCATCGATCATAACGGCACCATCACGAACGGCTAGTTCGTGCCAACGATGTGACCATGAGCGGGGGTGGCGCCCTCCGTGGCGCCGCCCCCGATTCGAGAGGGGGGCAGGGTAGGGGAAGTTGCTAAGGCAGGTTATGATCCGGTTCGGTCGGAGGTGGCACAGGCGATCCGGCGCGGAACCAGTCAGTCAGTTCGACACATGTTCTGGGGAGCAGGCATCATGTTTGGGCGAAACCAGCGGGGCTTCACTCTGACGGAGATGATGATAGTCGTCACCATCATAGGCGTGCTGGCGGCTATCGCCTTTCCCATGTTCCAGATGGTCCCCCAGCGCTCGAAATCCACCGAGGCCATTGCCGCTCTCGGGATGATCCGAAGCGCCATGCGCGTCTACTACGTCGAGCACGGGACCTTCGCAAACCCATCGCTCTTCACGGATGGTGCACGGGTAACGAACGGAGGACTTCTGGGCGTCAGCAACAACGACCTCGCGGGCCGCTACTTCAGTTCGGAGTGCTACATGTTTGACGGGGCTCCGTCCGCGAACGCGTTCACGGTCAAGTGCGATGGTGGGCAGAGTGTTGCGCCCTTCGGGTCGGAGGTTGCGACGATCGTGGTCACGATGGACGAGGGCGGAGACTTGACTAGGGTGTTCTGAGCGATCTCAGAGTGTTCTGAGCGATCTCGGTCGGGGGCGGGCCTCACGGGGCCCGGGGAAGCAGGAGCAGAGGACAAGTGCGCAAGACAGAACAGCACAGGGGGTTGGTGGGCGTCGACATAGGCTCCACTTCGGTGAAGCTGGTCGAGCTTTCCGGTTCTCCCAGGGCATTCGAACTCGAGAACATATCCGTTGTCGCCGTCCCGGACGACGCATCGTCCTCCGCGTACGGAAACGCCATGTCGCTCGTGCTGGAGGGGAAGGACCTGGTGACCAACCACAGCGCGATCTCGGTCAGCGGACGCAAGGTTGCCGTGAGAGGTATGCGATTCCCCGCGCTGGGCAGGGCGGAGCTGGATGGGGCTCTCAGGTACGAGGGCAGTCAGGTTATCGGGTTCGAGCTCAACGGTTCCTACCTCGACCACTGTGTCATCGAATCCGAGGCGTCGCCGTCGGACATGATGGACGTGCTCTTCGTCGCCGCGCGCAAAGAGACGGTGGACGCCAAGATAGCCGTACTCGAGGAAGCTGGACTCGAGCCCAGAGTGGTCGGAGTCGACGCGCTGGTGCTGCTCGACGCTCTGCTTCTGGAAGAGGAGCTGCCGGAGACCTGCGGTGTCATCGACATAGGCGCTTCGAGCACGAGCGTCGGAATAGCGCGAAAGGGAGCTGTCCCGTTCGTTCGCGACATCGAGATTGGTGGCAACGACTACACGCAGGCCATCGCAGACGCGCTCTCCGTGACGCTGGAAGACGCCGAGACGACGAAGGTCATGGAGCCCGAGCGGGAGCTGGCTTCCGCGCGGGCAATCGAGCACGTGACGCGGCGGTTGGTCGGCGAGCTCTCCCGCTCGCTCAGGTACTACCAGACGAGGGGGGACGGTACGCAGGTCGACGCGCTCTTCATGTGCGGGGGCGCCTCGATCGTACCGGGGCTCGGTGATGCGATCTCCGAGATGGCTGGTCTTCAGGTCGTCAGCTGGAGCCCGTTGGACAGGGTTCGTGTGGACGACACGCGATTCGATGCGGAGGCGGTTAAGAGGCTCGCCCCGATCTCATCGCTCGCGGCGGCACTGGCAATGAAAAAGGACCCAAACTAGCAAGTGTACGACATCAACTTCATAGGTCAGCGGATAGTCCCTGAGAGCAGGAAGAAGATCGTCACGGCCATTGTGGCGTTCTCCGCACTTTCGCTGGGTCTGACTCTCGCGAGCATGGGCGCCGTCTCGGTCTCCGATCTTCGGATGGCCGATGTCTATGCGGCCGAGATCATCGAGCTCCGAGAGCATTTCACCGTCCAGTATCCGGGCATTCCCGGCGAGGACGAGCTCGAGATGATCATCGGGAAGACAAAGCCCCATCTGAAGGACCTCGCGAAGATCGTGGATGGTCGCATCTGTTTCACACCGATCTGGGAGAGCATCGCCAAGGCGGTGCCCGACGGTGTGTGGCTCACACGAGTCAGCATTGCGGACCTCAGGGATGCCGAAGAGGGAGCGAGAGGCAAATCCCGCTCTTTCAGGGGCATCATAATCGAAGGCGTGGCCTTGGCAGGTCGAGGTCCCGAGGGTGACCAGGCCATCAGTGCGTTTGTCGAGAACCTCGAGGACGACGAGAAACTCCAGAGCATCATTCAGAGCGTTGAATCCCTGGGAACCGGCCTCGCGCAGATACGCGGCACCAGCGTCGTAGGATTCGAGATAGCCTGCGCGTTCTAGTCGGTGCTCGCTTCAAGGTGAGCGGACGACCGGGTGGTGTGGAAGAGCAGGAGAGAACGTGAAGATTCCAGACGGCAGCGAGTACAGACGTGACGACGAGAGAACCGGACGACCGGAGGACGACCTTCTGGCTCAGGCCGATGGTGTGTCTGACTCGTCGTCTGACGCCACGGAGTCTGAGGGGCAGCCGGGAAGCCCGCTCGGGGCTTCCGGCGATGCCCTCGACACGGGCGTCGTTGACAACACGAAGGATGGGACTCTCGACGCATCCGGAGACGCCATGGATGCCGCGGGCGCTGATGGTGCCGCGGACGCTGATGGTGCCGCGGGCGCTGATGGTGCCGCGGGCACCGAAGGCGGCGAGGACGCCGCGGGCGCGGAGGACCCCGATGAGGTGGCGGCCGGCGAAAGCGAAGTCGACGAGCCGGCAGCCGTCCGGAAGGCGGGGAAGATTCGCGGCCTCGGGCTGCTGAGGATTGACTCCCATTGGCTTCGGGCCTCCTGGCGGGCGAACACGCTGGGTAAGACAGCTGTTCTCGTGGTGTGCGTTTACGCACTTGCCGTCGGTTCCGTCCACTTCCTCATCATGCAGCCCACGAGCAGGCGTTTGCACCTGGTGCAGGAGCAGAAGAGCCTACTCCACGACTACGTGGTCATAGAGCGGGCCGACGCGGCCATCGGCGTGTTCAAGGACGGCCTGATGACCGGCGACCAGCGGTTGACCGTCATGTCTGAGGTCAGGCTGATGGCCGAAGGGTCCGGCGTGAAGATAATGGGAGACCCCGATCTGCTGCTTGCTCGCGATGTCTCCGGGCATCTCGTGGAGTACCCCCTGCGACTTCGAATCAGGGGCACCTTCCGCGAGATAGGTGAGTTCCTGTCTCTGCTCGAGGGCTCGCCGAGGTTCACCTTGCTCGAGGAGGTCGAGATCAGATCTGACGCAGACAGCAGGGAACGCGACAGCGAGGCCACGGTGCTCCTCGCACTCGCGGCATGGGAGGGATAGAGTTTGGGCCTGAAACTACCGCCACAGGCAACCGGTCTCGCGGCCAAGCTGCACGGCAAGGCGAAGCCCGTCGCGGCTACTATGTCTGCCGTCATAGCGGTCACGGCGGCGATCGTCTCGTTCATGTCAGGAGGCGCCGCGATTGACGAACTCGCCGCCTCGGGCAACGTGAATTGGAATGGTCCCGTCGGACTGCTGGATGCCGATTACGCGCACCTCGTGATGGTCGGCAAGATAAGCCGGGCGGACGGACAGGACGAGTACGCCGTCGAAACCGGGGAGGTCAGGGATCCGATGGTTGCGCCCGCCGGAGTGCTCAAGACCACTGCACAACCGCAGACCGAGGCCCCGGCCAGAGCGGTAACCAGGCTTCCGAAGATGTGGCTTTCCGGGATCATCTGGGACCCCCAGAATCCCGTTGTGATGATAGATGGATTAGATCTCCACGTCGGCGATCGAATCAAGGGAGCAAGGGTCGTGGAGATCAGGACCGACAGCGTCGTGCTGTCGTTTGGGTCGAAGCAATACGTACTGACCGTAGACTAGGAGGTCTGACATGATGGTCCGGAAATCGACAGACAAGGCGTACCGCTTCTTCACGATCATCGCGGTGGTCGCCGCCCTGCTGATTGTCACGTGCTCGCCCGCATGGTCACAGAGTGGGGCGACGAACACGGACCAGCGGGGTCAGAGACTCTCATTGAATCTGACGAGCGTGACGCTGGGCAGCGTGCTCAAGGTCATGACGCAGAAGACCGGTATCAACTTTCTCATCGGAAGCGGCCTGACCGGGAAGACGATCAACGTCTACCTTGAGGACGTTCTCGTCGAGGACGCCCTGGCGGCGATCATGAAGGCCAACGGTCTGTGGTACACGCGCCAGAAGGGCACGAACATCTACGTCATTATGGAATCTCCGGACGGCCCGCCAGTGGCGACCGTGACGGATGTCTTCCACACCGACTTCGCCGACGCCGTGATGCTGAAGCCCACGATCGAGGCCGTGCTGACCGAGGTCGGCACCGTCGTCGTGGACCAGCGGACAAACGCGATGGTCGTGTCCGACATCCCGGAGAACATGTCGACAATCGAGTCGATCGTGCGGGAGCTCGACAACCCCACGGGACAGGTTCTCATCGAGGCGCAGATCGTCGAAGTGGCCGACGAGGCCAATCTCGATCTGGGAGTCGAGTGGGGCTACTCGGGCTACGACACTGAGCAGGGCACGTCGTATGGCGGCGGGTTCAACTACGTCCACCAGTGGCAACATGAGTTGGTGCAGAACGATGAGACCGGCGTGTGGGAGACTGTCTCGACCCTGGTGGAGCACAAGGCGATGGAGGGTCTGCTGGACCTGAGCTTCGGCAAGTGGCACTCCTTCATCGACGGGTTCCAGGACATCAGCGCGCGTATCAGGGCGATGGAGCGTGACGGACTCGCCAAGGTGCTTGCCTCGCCGCAGATCCTGACCATCGACAACCAGGAAGCGATCATCGCCATCACGTCGCACATCGCGATGGCCAAGAAGACGACCGTTTCTCCCGATGGGTACCTGACCATCGAGCCCCTCTACGGCGACGTGGGCGTCACGCTCAAGGTAACGCCTCACGTCAACAACGACGATTTCGTTACCATGACCATCGAGCCCGAGGTAAGCTCGGCAGCGCGATCGGCCTACTTCCCGGATGAGGCGGTAGACACGAGGAAGAGGACGGCGAAGACGACGGTGATGGCGCGGGACGGTGAGACGATCGTCATTGGCGGTCTCCTCCGGAAGGACGTCAACGAGACTCACTTCAAGGTACCGCTCCTCGGTGACATCCCGCTGCTCGGGCGGCTCTTCCGCAAGAGCGTCGAGAGCGAGGTGGACTCAGAGGTAATGGTGTTCATCACTCCGAGAATCCTCGGACCCGAGGCGCTCAAGCGGATCACCGAGCGCAAGACCGCAAGGCTCGCGGAGATAATGGGGGAGAAGTAGTTGACGGAAGCGGCTCTATTCATCGTTGGGTCGATACTCGGGAGCTTCTTCAACGTAGTCATCTATCGGGTGCCGCGCGGCGAATCGATTGTCAGGCCTCCATCGGCCTGTCCCGCCTGCGGCACCCGCCTTCGTGCGCGGGACAACATTCCCGTGCTGGGTTACCTGCTGTTGCGCGGGAAGTGCAGATACTGCGCGGCACGCATCTCTCCACGGTACCCGGTCGTCGAGGTGCTGTCAGGTGTCCTGCCCGTGCTTCTGTTCATGCGATTCGGCCTGACCGTCCCCTTCTTCGTCTACTGGCTGCTCTCCTGTGTGCTCCTTCTGCTCTCCTTCATCGACCTGGACCTCCGTATCATTCCCGACAGGGTGACTCTGCCCGGCATCGTGGTCGGGATCATCGTCGCTCCCCTCGTCGGGCTCGTGGGATTCTGGGACTCGCTTCTGGGTGTGGTGGTCGGTGGCGGGGCGCTCTATCTGATAGGCGTCCTGGGTGAGCTGTTCCTGAAGAAGGAGAGCATGGGTGGGGGAGACGTCAAGCTCGCGGCCATGCTCGGCGCGTTCATGGGTTGGAAGCTGGTTCTGATCTCGCTCTTCGTCGCCTTCTTCATAGGCGCCGTCGTCGGCGTGATCGTGATGGCCCGCAAGCCTAAGAACTGGGACAGCAGTCTGCCGTTCGGGCCCTTCATCGCCCTCGGCGCCGTGCTGGCGCTGCTCTGGGGTGAGTCGGCGCTGGCGTGGTACTCGTCACTCCTGGGGTAGGGTGCGGTCAGAGTGAGGGAACGAGAAGAAGGCCCGGCGGGTGTGCGCCGGGCCTCGTTGCTGTCAGGATGCTCCACGCCGCCCTCCGGCATGGCTGCTACGTCTCACGTCAGTCGACGATCGTCGTCACCGAATCAGTTGATGATCGTGATCACCGAGACGCTGTCACGGTGCGCGCCCAGTGGCCACGCCAGCTTGGTCACGACGTGCTTGTAGGTCGCGTCGTCCCACGTGCCTCCAGCGTCCGACCACGTGACGGAGGTCACTTCCCACGTCAGGTCGCCGATGACATCGTTTGAGGTGTCCAGGTCGCCGCGAGTGATGAGCGTTATGGCAGAGTTGATCGGGTGAGTTCCGGCGGCCATGTGGGTGCTGGTGATGTCCGCGTCGCTCCCTGTCATCGCCCCTCCTGCCGCGAGCAGCTGCTCGACCTTCCTCTCGACCAGCCTCAGCGCCACCCGCTCTTCCCCGCGGTGTGCTACCATGACCCTTCCCCTCACGAAAGCATCGAACATCGGCGCGATAACGATCGCGAGGACGACGACCGAGACCATGATCTCTATCACGGTCACGCCTCTCTGGTTCCGCGCTCTCCCAAGCCGACGAGAGCGTCGCCTCTCTGCGCGGTTGTGTCCGCGGTCCTCACGCAGTCCGAGTCTGTGGGCCGCGGTCGCCCAGGCTCGCCGCATCAGCCCGCGCGGGCTTCGTGCGTTCATTGCTTCCTCCTGATCATGGTTCTCAGTTTCTGCAGATAGCCGTTCCGGATATCTGCACTCTCTGGTCGTCTGTCAACCTGTTCGGCGTTCCGATGTCGCTTCTGAACCAGCCGTCGATGTGTAGTGTGCGCCCGTACACGACGAAGTCGATCGAGTCGATGTAGGATGCCACCGTGATCCCATTGATGTCCATCAGGTTCCCGGCGCCATCGAGGTAGAACTCGGCGACCAAGCTGTCTCCGCTGGCCACTTCGTAGTACACCTCGAGCGAGTCGCCGTGGGCTCCCGGTGTCACGGCAAGGCTGCTCGCCGGGCGCACCACGTTCTGGATCATCCCCGTGACGAGTGAGGCCTCACGCTGGATCTCGAGAAGGCCCGCCGTACCGTTCCACGACCGCACCGTCCCGACATAGGCCACAGCTACCGAGAGGATAACGGCTACGGAGGCGGCCGCGACGACCATTATCTCCGCGAGAGTGAACCCGCCGTTGCCGTCGAGCCGGCGCCCAAGTCGCTTGTCAATGTGTATTGCTTTCATAAGCACACCCTCTTGTTGGCCGTTTTCTCGTCCGTCTGCTAGCCCTCCCAGCACGTGAGATCCACCGGTGTGATCTCGCGCCAGACGAGTCTGTTGAATCCGCCGCCGGCGAATATGATCGACTCGTAGCCCGGCGGTATCAGGTCTCTCAGACGCCAGTCGTAGTGGAGGTCCCTCTGGTAGCCCGTCAGCAGGTGGAAGTTCTCGTCGCCGTCGTAGTAGCCCGTTCCGACGGGCCCCCACTTGTCCTGCGCGAGCCCACCGTGAATGGTGAGCGTGCCGCGCGGCGTCCCCTGGCTGTAGTTCTCGACCAGGGAGGCCTGGTTGTTCATCGACATGATGTGCGCGTGAATGACGCAGTCGCTGCCGTTGGCCGCGTTGTCGGAGATGACGACCTTGGTCGAAGCGACCAGCCCTAAGATGTCGTCACAGTTCGGGAGCGGCCCGTTGGCATCGCTGCCCGCGTAGATCAGGTCGCCGACGATCTCGATCGTGGCGTTGTTCACGACCGTGGCCTGGCCGTCCACAATGCCGGATACCATGCACGAACCGTTGACGTAGATGAGGCCGTTGAAACTGCTGAGGTCCACGTCGGTCCAGGAGTCCTTGCCGATGTTCGAGTAGCTGACGTAGCCGAGCATGGGGCCGGAGCCGTCATCGCGGCCGAAGCGGAGCTCCTGGTTCGCCAGCGACAGCCCGGCCAAGCTCTTGAGCGTGTTGAGGTCGGACTCGTCCAGCCAGGGGATCGTGGCCACCCCCATCTGTATGCCCTCCTGGAAGTCCGGATAGTCGTATGGCGGGTTCTCAAGCGCGCTCGTCTGAATCGGAGAGCCGTCGTTGTAGTACTGGATCTCAGTGGCCGTCGTACGAATCTCGCACGCGAACACCGGATCGCCCCAGACGGCCATCATGTCGTTGATGTGGATCGGGCCATCGACCACGTCGCCGGTCCTGAAATAGCCGGGAGTGCCGGGACCCACGTCTTTGTTGGTGTAGTAGAGGTAATCCGAGAACGCGGTGGGCGTCAGATCGACCTCGATCGCCTTCGAGCGGCCGTCGACGGTGGCGTACGACGTCACCGTATAGATGGTCCGCGCTCCCGACGCGTCGGGAGTGATAACGATGTGGTACAGACCTCCCGCGAACGCCTCGGGGTCGTCGTTGAACGGCTCGGTCGGGCCGGTCGGCAATGAGGACTGTCCGCTGAGCCAGGCCTCGCCTCTTTCCGCTCCGGCCTCGGCATTGTAGAACGCCTGTGAGGTGCGGACATCACGGACCGCGAGAACGGCGTCCTGCGCGCCGATCTCCATGATGGCCATCACGCTTATGAGCATGATGATGGCGAAGACCATCACCACCACCAGCGTTGATCCTGATTCGTCACGCACGAGCGATCTCGCATGTGGCCGCTCGCGCGGAGCTCCCTTTGTCCCCCTCATGCCGTCCATTGTCTCATCCTTTCGCTACCCTTCCCAATGTGTGAGATCAACCGGTGCGATCTCGCGCCAGACAAGTCTGTTGAATCCGCCGCCGTTGAATATGATCGCGTCGTAGCCCGGCGGCAGCATATCTCTCAGACGCCAGTCGTAGTGGAAGTCCCTCTCGTAGCCCGTCAGCAGGTGGAACTCGCCCGCCTCGTCGAAGTAGCCGGTTCCGACGGGTCCCCACTTGTCCTGCGCGATCCCACCGTGAATAGTGAGCGTGCCGCGCGGCGTCCCCTGGCTGTAGTTCTCGACCAGCGCTGCCTGGTTGTTCATCGCCATGATGTGCGCGTGAATGACGCAGTCGCTGCTGTTGGCCGCGTTGTCGGAGATGCTGACCTTGGTCGAAGCGACCAGCCCCAGGATATCGTCACAGTCCGGGAGCGGTCCGTTGGCATCGCTGCCCGCGTAGCTCAGGTCGCCGACGATCTCGATCGTGGCGTTGTTCACGAGCGTGGCCTGGCCGTCCACGATGCCGGATACCAGGCACGAACCGTTGACGTAGATGAGGCCGTTGAAGCTGCTGAGGTCCACGTCGGTCCACGAGTCGTTGCCGATGTTCGAGTAGCTGACGTAGCCGAGCATGGGGCCGGAGCCGTCATCGCGGCCGAAGCGGAGCTCCTGGTTCGACAGCGACAGCCCGGCCAGGCCCTTGAGCGTGTTGAGGTCGGACTCGGACAGCCAGGGGATCGTGGCCGCTCCCAGCTGCAGGCCCTCCTGGAAGTCCGGATAGTCGTGTGGCGGGTTCTCAAGCGCGCTCGACTGAATCGGAGAGTTGTCGTTGTAGTACTGGATCTCAGTGGCCGTCGTCTGGACCTCGGACGTGAACACCGGATCGCCCCAGATGGCCATCATGTCGTTGATGTGGATCGGGCCGTCGACCACGTCGCCGGTCCTGAAGTAACCGGGACTGCCGGGACCCACGTCGCTGTTGGTGTAGTAGAGGTAGTCCGTGAATGCGGTGGGCGTCAGATCGACCTCGATGGCGTGCGACTTACCCTGGACCGTCGAGAGAGAGCGGATCGTGTAGATGATTCGTGACCCGGACGCGTCGGGTGTGATGGAGACGAGCATGAGGCCACCGCCGAAGCTCTCGGGGCTGCTGCTGAACGGCATGGTCGGCGTCGTTGGCATGTTAGTCTGATCTCCAAGCCATGCTTCCCCCCGTTCCGCGCCCGCTTCGGCGTTGTAGAACGCCTGCGACACTCTCACATCGCGGAGCGCGAGCGCCGCGTCCTGAGCGCCCAGTTGGACGAGCGCGAGAGCGGTGATGAGCATGACCAATGCGCAGATCATGACTACGACCAGCGTGGAGCCTGACTCGCCTGTCAGTGTCTTTCGCGTCGAGTTCATGAGTCATCCTCCCTCTGGAGCGTCCGGACCCGTGTGCGTAACCAGCCCGTGGCTCTCCTCGTGCAAGGCAGCAACGGGGGAGCGCCTGGTCATATGTGGTTGCACAGACTGTGCCATTTCGCTGGGATTACAGGGAGATGTGCGGTCGCGTAACTCTGCTAACGGCAACAGGTTAGGAGAGATGAATTCGCAGGGTTCCTGGCGGTGCCCCACGAGCCCGCGTCGTGTAACTTATGATTGCACAGTCAGTTGCGGATTGCAGGCGGGAACGTGCAAACGCCCACCTGAGGGTGGGCGTCTGTTCAATAATGTGGCACGTCTCCCAGCCGAGCTCGGCGAGGTCGGGAGGGAAGAGAGCGGTCGGAGGCTACCAGCCCCTGCGCCCCGGGCACGCCGAGAAGCCTATCATCTCGCACTTCTCATCGCCGAGGGTCTCGGAGGTGCACCCATCCTCAAGAGTGAACTGGATGGTGTCACCGTCTCTCAGGACGTATGACTCGTCCCTCACCGTCCATCGTACCATCCCGCGTACACAGTGGACCACCAGTTCGCCCAGGGCTGCCTGTCGGGCGAATTTGTCACCGGGCTGCGTCACCTTCCTCACGACGCTCAGCGTCCCCCAGGGCACATCCGCAGTCAGCCGCTCAATACTTTTGGGGCGGTTGGCGGCGTCGCACTTGTACTCCGTGGTTCTGTCCTTCCGGCGTACCACCACCGCAAGAGGCGACGGCTGCTCCTCGACGAAGTGCGCCGGCCTCTCTTCCAGGGCGGCCGCTATGCGCTGCAGGGCGCCTATCGTAGGGGAGGTCTTGCCGCGCTCGATCTCGGAGATATGCGTCGCGGACATCCCGGACCTGTTGGCGACTTCCTTCAGCGTCATGTCGCGCCTGAAACGGGCCAGCCTGACCCTCTGTCCTACTTCTTCCTTCGTCGGCATGTGCCTGATCCTCCACTCTTCCCACTGCTTGCGTGGCCTCTCGAGCCGGTTGTCGGAAGCTCCATCTACCCGTAGGTGCCCCACAGGTTGCGGCTCATCAGAGGGGCGTCTCTCCGGATGCTGCTAGACCCGCACCAGCGTCGGAGCTGTCAGAACAACGATGGTTTCGGACTCCTCGTCGCCGATGTTCTCAACCACGTATCCCTCGTCCAGACGGAGCTGAATGGTGTCTCCCTCTCTCAGGACGTGCGACTCACCCAGTGCCGTTACTCTGACCATCCCTGCGATGCACAACACTACGGCCTCGCCGATCCTCGGCGGACCGTGGAGGATGGTGCCCGGCTCCGTGCACTCTCTGAAGACCTGCACGTACCCACCGGGTATGCCGCTGCTCAGGGCCTCGACCTTCAGAGGCACTCCCTTGGCATCGGTCCCGAAGAACTCGCACCGGTCGGTCACGCGCGTGAGCTTGACCCGAGGCAGCTCGTCCTCCTGGACGAAGTAGGAGGCCTTCTCGCCGAGAGCGGCCGATATCCGCTGGAGCGCGCCGATGGTCGGAGACGTCTTCCCCCGCTCCACCTCCGAGATATGTGTGGCCGACATGCCGCATCGAGCGGCCACTTCCTTGAGCGTCAGATTGCGCTCGAATCTCGCAACCCTCAATCTGTGTCCGAGTTCGGCCTTCGTCGGCATGGTTCGCTTGCGTCCTTTCCCTCCGCGTCCCGGTGAACGCCAGTGCATTGCGGTGTGCGCCGCTGACGGTGTGATTGGTGCCTTTATTGGGATGCTCCCTGTCTACGGAGATTCCCCAAAGCTTCCACAATTCATAAAGTAATAAAGGAATACGGTCAAGTCAATAGTTTGACCGGAATTTCTGTGGCGGCTGTCGTGAACCCGGACCTACGCCCCCGACGGCGGGTGCTCAGACGGAGCGAAAGCGCCCGTAGAACCGTCAACTGACGGTTGACAGGGCCACAATCAACCTGATAGATTCAACAGTTGGCCGATATCTGCAGTCTATTGCCACTGCCGTCGCGGAATGCGCCTCGTGCACCCGCGGCACCCGTCGTTCTTTCCCGGGAGGGGACATGATCAGCGATCTGAACGAGATATTCTCGACGAACGCAAAACACATGAAGAAGTCTGTGATCCGGGAACTGCTCAAGCTGACCCGCCGCCCGGAGGTTATCTCGTTCGCTGGCGGGCTGCCGGACCCGGCGGCATTCCCCATCGACGAGGTCGCGGAGATCACGGCCCACGTCCTCAAGACGCAGGGGGCGACGGCTCTGCAGTACGGGCCGACGGAAGGAGACTCCAGACTGAAGGACGAACTCATCGCGCACCACGAGCGTGAGGACGGGATGCAGCTCAAGCCGGAGAACGTCCTCATCACCGTGGCGTCGCAGCAGGGCCTGGACCTCACGGGCAAAGTGTTCATCGACCGTGGCGACTACGTGATCGTCGGCCTTCCGACCTACGTGGGTGGTCTCGGCGCGTTCTGGAGCTACGGCGCTCAGATGATCGGCATCGAGCTCGATGACGACGGCATGCGGATGGACCTCCTGGAGAGCGAGCTCGAGCGGATGCGCAAGAAGCGGCAGAAGCCGAAGTTCATCTACGTTGTGCCCGACTTCCAGAACCCCGCGGGGATCACGATGAGCGAGGAGCGCCGTCTCAAGCTCATCGAGCTGGCGCGCAAGTACGACGTGCTCATCGTCGAGGACAGCCCTTATAAGGAGCTGCGCTTCGAAGGGGAGACCCAGAAGTCGATCTTCGCTCTGGACGGAACCGGCCACGTCATCGGGCTGCACACGTTCTCGAAGATACTGTTCCCCGGCATGAGGCTCGGCTGGATGATCGGCGATGAGGCCGTCATCCAGAAGATGGTCATCGCGAAGCAGTCGACGGACCTCTGCACACCGCCGTTCAACCAGGCCATCATCGCTGAGTTCGCGGCGCGCGGTCTCCTCGGCAAGGTCATCGAGAAGGTCAAGGGTATCTACCGCGAGAAGAGAGACCTGATGCTCACAGCACTTGACGAGCACATGCCGGATCTCCCCGGGCTGTCCTGGACGCGCCCCGAGGGCGGCCTCTTCCTGTGGGTCAGACTGCCTGAAGGCTTCGACGCCGAGCAGCTTTTCTACGAGGCCCTCGAACAGAATGTGGCCTTCGTCGTCGGGACCGCGTTCCACTGCGACGGTGGCGGTCAGAACGCCATGCGGCTCAATTTCTCCTACCCGTCGAAGGAGAACATCGTCGAGGGAATGAAGCGTCTGGGGAACGTGATAGCGAACCACAGAGCCGCGTCGAAGGACGCCGCGGATGTCCTGATATCGCCCTGACCCAGGATGTAGCGGGTCCACGGGCGCTGTAGGCTGCCTCCGGTGGCCCACGGCCGTTGCGGTTCCTCGCAGGCGGTGGTACTCTCGGTGGCTCGTTGGCGGGATCATCAGAAGTCGACACGGTCAGCAACTGGAACGGAGTGCAAGGGAATGGCAGACAAGAGAGCAGATCTGGCTGGACCGGGCATCAGCACGTACGAAGAAGTGGCGAAGATACTCCCGAAGGACTACAAGCCCATCCTGTCCCCGATGGACCGAATGAAGGCGCTCTACGAGATCAAGCGCTACATCGAGGACGGCATGGCGAAGGAGCTCAACCTGCAGCTCGTGCAGGTTCCGCTCATCGTCGACAAGAACAGCGGCGTCAACGACTACCTGGACCGCGACGGCTCGCGGACGCCCGTCGAGTTCCCCGCCGGTCTCGGTCTCGACAAGCCCATCCAGACGCAGGTCGTGCAGGCGGCGACGAAGTGGAAGCGCATGGCTCTGGCGCAGTTCGGCTGCGCTCCCGGTGAGGGTATCAACACCGACATGCGCGCCGTCCGCAAGGACTACTTCCTCGACCACGACCACAGCTCGTACGTCGACCAGTGGGACTGGGAGAAGACCATCACGGTCGAGGACAGGAACCTCGACTACATGAAGGACACGGTCAAGAAGCTCTGGAAGGTCATCTACGGCGCCGGCAAGCGCGCGCAGGAGATGTTCCCCGAGCTCAAGGACGACCGCTATCCGCCCATTCCCGAGGAGCTCGAGTTCTTCCACGCCGAGGAGATCCTCGCGATGTACCCGGACCTCCCGCGGAAGCAGCGCGAGACGGCCATTCTTCAGGACCACCCCGCCGTCTTCATCATCGGCATCGGCTGGGTCCTCGAGGACGGCTATCCGCACGAGATGCGTGCGGCCGATTACGACGACTGGGTCACAGAGACGGTCGAGAAGAACGGGAAGATGATGCACGGGCTGAACGGGGACATCCTCGTCTGGAACCCGGTGACGAAGCGTCGTCACGAGCTGACGTCGATGGGCATCCGCGTGACCAAGGAGACCATGAAGGTGCAGCTGGAGATGTCGGGCCAGCTCGACTTCCTGAAGCTCCCGTATCACCAGGCCATCTTGAACGACGAGATTCCGCTCTCCATCGGCGGCGGCATCGGCCAGGCGCGGACCTACATGTACCTGCTTCGGACCGCGCACCTCGGTGAGGTCACCGTGAGCGTGTGGCCGGAGGAGCTGAAGAAGATCTGTGCCGAGCGCAACATCATCGTTCTAGAGTAGAGGCGCCTCGCTTCCGCGGGGCCGTTTGGCGCCCGCGGGGGCCAAGGTGCCGGCTAAGAGGGACCATCCGCGGCGGAGACCGGCCGACGGGTGGTCCCTCGACTGTATTCCGGGCGTGTGGATGGCGCATAAGCGGGGCGATCCACCGCCGCGGGGGCTCCCCAGGGGCTCCCGATGCCGCCCAAGCGGGCAGAGGGACTACGAACCCGCCGTGAGGTGTGGTATTATCGCGCCGCCCGTGGCCCGTCGAACACGATTCGGAGAGGGAGCGTTCCGGATGTCGGACAGAGCCAGGATACTCGCCGTGAACCCCGGCGGCATGACCACCAGAATCGCGGTCTACGAGGGGGAGGAGCGCGTCTTCGAGGCGACCATCGAGCACTTGCGTGAGGAGCTCGACACGCTCTGTCCGCCGAATGCGCCGCTCGAGTACGCCTGCCAGCTCGACTACCGGAAGGACGCCATCGAGCGCGCGCTCGAGGAGAGCGGGCAGACCAGTGAGCCGTTCGACGCCATCGTCGGGCGGGGAGGGCTCCTGCGCTCGATTCCGAGCGGGACCTACGACGTCAACGAGCAGCTGCTGGCAGACGCGCGCGTGGGCTACCAGGGCCAGCACGCCTCCAACCTCGGAGCGCTCCTGGCGGATGCGCTGGTCAAGGACCTGGGTGGCAGGGCCTTCATAGTCGATCCTGTGTCGGTCGACGAGTTCGATTCCATAGCCCGCTACTCCGGTCACAAGGACATCGCGCGGAAGAGCCTGGGACACGCCCTGAACACCAAGGCGACGGCGCGGAAGGCAGCGAAGCTGCTGGGCCGCCCCTTGAACGAGGTGAACCTCATCGTCGCGCATCTGGGGAGCGGCATATCCATCACGCCCCTGCTTGAAGGGCGGATGATCGACGTCAACAACGCGGCATCGGGCGGGCCGTTCTCGCCGGAGCGGGCGGGCGGACTTCCACTGATCGAGATGCTCGACTACATGAAGAGAGAAGGCGTCCCGATCGAGAAGATGCAGCGCATCATCCTCCGCGAGAGCGGTCTGACGTCCTACGTGGGAACGAATGACTTCCGCTCCGTCGCGGACCGCGCGATGAGCGGCGACAACAAGGCGCGCGAGGTTGTTGAGGCGATGGCCTACCAGATCGCGAAGGAGATCGCCGGGATGGCCTCTGTTCTGAAGGGCTCAGTCGACGCCGTCGTCTACACGGGATCGATGGCGCATTCCGACTATCTGATCGAACTCGTCGACGGCCGCGTCTCGTTCATAGCGGACAAGATGGTCCTGCCCGGAGAGAACGAGCTCGAGTCGTTGGCTTCGGGCGCGCTCGAGGTGCTCGCAGGCCGGGAAGAGCCCAGGGAATACCCGACGGACTGACCGTCGTGCGCCGGTTGACGGCCACGGGGCAGCCCGGCGCCGTGCCTCAGGAGCCGGCGCGGCAGAGCGGCAGCAGCCCAATCAGGCACGAGAGGAGTCACGATGACGGGATCGAGCGGCGTGCGGCCGCCCATCAGCTTCGACGAGCTGAAGGAGAAGGCGCTCGAGTATGGGAGGGAGCACGGCAGGGCGCGGCTCGGTGTCGCGGCCGCGTGGGACCCGGTCGCCCTCGAGGCTGTCCACGACGCGTGGAAGCTCGAGCTGATCGAGCCCGTCCTCATCGGGGACAGAGAGCTTATTGTTGCGGCCGCGGGGGAGGCGGGCGCGGACATCTCCCGGTGGGCCGTCGTCGAGGCCGAGGGTGACGTTGCCTCGGCGCGCAAGGCCGTGGAGCTCGTCCGCGCGGGCGAGGTCGACTTCCTGATGAAGGGCAAGGTCAACACCGCGGCCATCATGCGCGCGGCCCTCGACAAGGAGACCGGCATCCGGGCGGGGAAGCTCATGAGCCACATCGCGGTCATGTGGACGCCCACCTTTGGCAGGCTGCTTTGCATGTCCGACGGCGGCATCGTACCCGCCCCCACGCTCGAGCAGAAGGCCGACATCATCAGGAATGCGGTGGACGCCATGCACAAGCTCGGCTGGGAGAACCCGAAGGTCGCCGTCGTGGGCGCGCTCGAGAAGGTCAATCCGGCGCTCCCGCACACGGTCGATGCGGCCGAACTGGCGAAGATGAACCAGCGCGGCGAGATCACCGGGTGCATCGTCGACGGGCCGTTCGGGTTCGACAACGCCATCAGCGAGGTCGCGGCCGCGCGGAAGGGTGTCACGAGCCCGATTGCAGGGAAGGCCGATCTGGTTATCTTCGGAGACATCGATGTCGGCAACGTGTTCTTCAAGGCGATGAGCTTCATGACTGACGTGGCCAAGACTGCCGGAGTGCTCATCGGGTCGGCAGTGCCGATAGTCATGCCGTCACGCGCGGACGGCCCGGAGACCAAGCGGAACTCCATTATCGTAGGCACGGTCATCGCGCATTCTCAGCGGAGTTAGCGAGGGTGGCGGAACTGGTAGACGCGCTGGATTTAGGTTCCAGTAGGGAAACCTGTGGGGGTTCGAGTCCCCCCTCTCGCACCATGACACAGTCCGTCTTCTGCAGAGGGCGGCGCCCGCTTTCGGGCATGTTTCCTGCAAACCTGACAAGGAGAAGCTCTTGCTGGTACGCGTGGAAGAACTCGAGGGATGGAAGCGAAAGCTGATCATCGGTCTCCCGGAGGCCGACGTCGCGGCGAAGGCGAAGGAACTCCTCAAGGAGGTCGCGAAAGCAGCCACGGCTCCGGGGTTCCGCAAGGGCAAGGTCCCTGTCGGCATGATCGAGAGGACCCACGGCGCCGCAACGCGGGACGAGGCGCTCAAGATCATGGCGGGCGGCGCCTACGCCGATGCTATCAGGGAGGCCGCCCTTCATCCGATCTGTGACCCCGTGGTGGAGCTCGGCGATGACGTCGAGGACGGGCAGTTCACACTGACGGCGACCTTCGAGGTCAAGCCCGAGTTTGAGCTCAAGGACTACGAGAACCTCGAGTTCACCGAGCGCGTCCCCGTCGTTGCCAACGAGGACGTCGACAAGTACGTGGAGGGGCTCAGGGAGGAGAGGGCCGAGCTCCTGCAGGTGACGCGTCCGGCGGTCGAAGGCGACATCGTGGTTCTGGACTACGCGCCGCTCGGAGACGACGGCGCGCCGATGGCCGACTCGAAGGCCGAGGACTACATCTGTGAGCTGGGGAAGGGGCAGGTCCCTTCCGAGATAGAGCAGGTGCTCATCGGTGCCAGTGCGGGAGAGGACAGGACCGCGGCCGTGAAGTACCCGGACGACTTCCAGGTGGAGTCGCTCGCGGGCCGCGAGGTGAGCTTCGTGATCTCGGTCAAGGACGTGCGGCAGAAACGGCTTCCCGTGGTCGATGACGACTTCGCGAAAGCCTGCGGCCCGTTCGAAACGATGCTCGATCTCCGGGTCCGCGTGAGAAACGCGCTTGAGGCGCGTGCCAAGTCGTGGGCGAGGAACAGGCTTGAGGAGGACATCGTCCGCGAGCTCATCAAGCGGAATCCCTTCACGCTTCCCGAGTGCCTCGTGGAGGACCGGCTCAAGCGCACGTACTGGAGAACGACCCAGCAGCAGGACGGGCGCGCGGCGCGCGGAGACGCGGCGGACGGTCCGCCCGATGATCTGGAGGTGCCGGAGGAGTTCACCAAGGTCTACGGCCCCGTCGTCGAGCACCAGCTCAAGGCGGGACTGCTTCTGGGGAAGATCGCCAAGGAGCACGGCACCAGCGTTACGAAGGAGGACATCGAGGCGAGAGTGGGTCAGATCGCAGAGGCGCAGGGACGGAAGCCCGACGAGCTCATCAGCGACCTCGCGGGCACCGACGCGCTCTCTCAGATCGAAGATGAGCTCTGGCTCGAGAAGGTCCACGGATTCCTGGTGAGCGTATCCAACGTCAAGACGGAGGCGCTCGAGCTGGACGAATCAGAAGAGGGCTCGAGCACTGAGGCAGAGAGCGCCGGCGCTTAGGCAGCGCGGCGACGATGGAACCACAAACGCAGGAAGGACGACAATGGGACTGACGCCGTTCGTGATCGAGCAGACACGCACCGGAGAGAGGTCGTACGATATCTTCTCCAGGCTGCTGCGCGACAACATCATCTTCATCGGCATGCCGATCGACGACAAGGTTGCCAACATCGTGATCGCGGAGCTTCTCTTCCTTGAGGCACAGGACCCCGAGCGCGCCATCTTCCTCTACATCAACAGCCCCGGAGGCTACGTCGCATCGGGTCTCGCGATCTACGACACGATCCAGTACATCCGCCCCGACGTGCATACGATTTGCATGGGGCAGGCGGCCAGCATGGCGGCCGTGCTGCTGTGCGCCGGGACGAAGGGGAAGCGCTCTGCGCTTCCGCACGCGAGGATTATGATCCACCAGCCGATGGGCGGCAGCGAGGGGCAGGCGAGTGACATCGAGATCTACGCGAAGGAGATAGTCAAGCTCCGTGAGCGCCTCGTTAAGATCATCGCCAATCACACGGGTCAGGACGAAGATAAGGTCAGGAGCGATTCCGACCGCAACTTCTTCATGTCTGCCGAGGAAGCCCTCGAGTACGGCATCATCGACCAGGTCATCACGAGGAAGCAGGAGATCGAGAAGAAGGAGTAGACCTGCAGGCTGTTTGGGCGGGTCCTTGCGGCGGCGAATGGCGGAGGTTATGTTGAGATAGAGCGGGACGCGGTGGTGCGGCGCCCCGCGCAAACGTAGGAACCCAGGGCGTAACGGGCGTGCATCCGCCGTTCGCGAGCGCCCCTCCTGCACGTCATGAGAATGTCAAACGGGAGATGAGATGCTTCAGATAGAGCACGACGACGAGACCATCGAGTTCAACGAGAAGCTGCCGATCGTGCCGTTGAGAGACCTCGTTCTCTTCCCGCGCATGATAGTGCCTCTGCTCGTCGGGCGGCCGCGTTCCGTCAGCGCGCTCGAGGAAGTGATGCACGGCGACAAGATCATGTTCGTCGTGACGCAGCGCGACGTCGAAACGCACGAGCCCGAGCCCGACGACCTGTATCGCGTCGGGACGATCGTCCGCGTTCTGCAGCTGCTGCGCCTTCCCGACGGGACCATGAAGGTCCTGGTCGAGGGGCTCACGAGAGCCGTGGTCAAGCGCTTCATGAGAACAGAAGACTACCTTCAGGTCCGCCTGGAGCTTCGCGAGGAGCAGTTCGAGCGCACCGTCGAGGCCGAGGCGCTCATGCGAAGCGTTGCCGGCCAGTTTGAGGAGTACGTCCAGCTTTCGCGGAAGATACCGCAGGAGGTACTCGTCTCGGTGGTCAACATGGAGGACGTGTCGAGGTTCGCGGACACCGTGGCCACCCACCTCTCCGGCAAGATGGAGGACAAACAGCGCGTTCTCGAGGCGGAGGACGTGACGGCGAGGCTCCGCATCCTGGCGCGCGCACTCTCGGGCGAGCTCGAGATCCTCAGGCTCGAGCGCAAGATAGAGAACCAGGTGCGCGAGCAGCTGCAGAAGAGCCAGAAGGAGTTCTATCTGCACCAGCAGATGAAGGCCATCCAGGAGGAGCTGGGTCAGGAGGGTGAGGGGAGTCCGGAGGTCAGTGAACTCCAGCAGGCGATCGAGGACGCGAACATGAGCGAAGAGGCCGAGAAGAAGGCGCTCTCCGAGCTCGACCGCCTGAAGAAGATGTCACCGATGTCGCCCGAGGCGACCGTCGTCAGGACATACATCGAGTGGATGACCTCGATGCCGTGGGACACGCGCACCAAGGACCGCGGCGACATCACCGAGGTCGAGAACATTCTCGAAGAGGACCACTACGGTCTCAAGAAGCCGAAGGAACGCATCCTGGAGTACCTGGCGGTCCTCAAGCTCACCGAGAAGGTCAAGGGTCCCATCATGTGTCTGGTCGGACCTCCGGGCGTGGGGAAGACCTCGCTCGGCCGCTCGGTCGCGAGGGCGCTGGACCGGGAGTTCGTGCGCGTATCGCTGGGCGGCGTCCGCGACGAGGCGGAGATCCGCGGCCACAGGCGCACCTACATCGGGTCGATGCCAGGCCGCATCATCCAGGGGCTCAAGAAGGCCGGCAGCAAGAACCCGGTCTTCCTTCTGGACGAGGTGGACAAGATGAGTTCCGATTTCCGGGGCGACCCCGCGTCGGCACTCCTCGAGGTTCTCGACCCCGAGCAGAACTGTGCATTCAGCGACCACTACCTCGACGTCGATTTCGATCTGTCAGAGGTGATGTTCATAACGACGGCCAACGTTCTCCACACGATTCCTCCCGCGTTGGAGGACCGCATGGAGACCATCCGTCTGCCGGGCTACCTCAGGGATGAGAAGATTCAGATCGCGAAGAAGTTCCTGGTTCCCAAGCAGCTCGAGGCCAACGGGCTCGTCAATCTGGGCGTGACGTTCACGCAGGCCGCGCTCGTGCGTATCATCGAGGACTACACGCGCGAGGCCGGCGTCAGGAACGTCGAGCGTGAGATAGCCAACATCTGCAGGAAGATCGCGAGGGAACACGCGGCGGGGAAGAGAGTGACCAAGAACGTCACGCCGGCCGCCGTCAAGAGGTTCCTCGGTATGGCGCGATTCCTGTCGCAGGAGGTCGAGACGGAGGCCCGTGTCGGCGTCGCCACGGGTCTGGCGTGGACCAGCGTCGGCGGCGAGATACTGACCGTCGAGGTCCTCACCATGAGAGGTGACGGGAATCTCATTCTGACGGGCAAGCTCGGTGAGGTCATGCAGGAGTCGGCGAAGGCGGCGCTCAGCTACGCCAAGGCGCACGCTGCGGACCTCGGGATCGACCAGGAGCACCTGGAGAACATCGACATCCACATTCATGTGCCCGAGGGCGCCATCCCGAAGGACGGCCCTTCCGCTGGTGTGGCCATGGCGACCGCGCTGGTCTCCGCGCTGACGGGCAAGGCGACCAGGCCGAACGTCGCGATGACCGGCGAGATCACGCTCGGCGGTAAGGTGCTGCCGATCGGTGGTCTGAACGAGAAGGCAGTGGCCGCGCACCGGGCGAAGCTCACGACCCTCGTCATTCCCAGCAGGAACGAGAAGGACGTGGGTGAGTTCCCGAAGCAGGTAACGCGCGATCTTCAGATCGAGCTGGTGGACAGTCTGGACCAGGTCTTCGCCCTGGCGTTCGAGGGTTGGGACGAGCACGTGGCCAAACGGGAGGAACACGCCGGCGAATCGCGTCCGGAGGCTCCTCTGTCACCGTCTGCACCGCACTAGAACGAACAACAGACGACAGGAAACGGGCCCCGCGGACGAACTGCGGGGCCCTTTTTTGGTACACGGGGGCGTGCAAGCTGGTACACTGACTGGCGCCGTTTGCCCGCCGTCCTTTGGCCCGAACCGCTTGGTGATCATGAAGATCCAGACTGCTGAGTTCATGCTGGGCGTTGCGAGCCTCAAGCAGCTGCCGCGCGAGGGGCTGCCGGAGATCGCGCTTGCGGGGCGCTCCAACGTGGGCAAGTCGTCCATGCTGAACGTGCTCACCGGGCGGAAGAAGCTCGCTCGCATCTCGCGCACGCCGGGCAAGACCAGGGAGCTCAACCTCTACAAGATCGACAACCAGATGATCATCGTTGACCTGCCGGGCTATGGATTCGCCAAGGTCCCGGACAGAGTCAAGGAGGCGTGGGGGCAGCTGGTCGAGAGCTATCTGAACTCGCGGGAGGAGCTGGCGGCCATCGTCCAGCTTGTCGACGCACGCCATCCTCCGACGCGCGATGACGTTCAGATGTACGAGTGGATAAGGCACTATCAGGTGCCGTCGTTGATTGCAGTGACGAAGATTGATAAGATAGCCCGAGGCAAGCGCGCCGCCGCGCTGCGCTCGGTCCAGGAGCTGCTCGAGCCTGACGAGACCACGCCCGTGGTCTTCTTCTCGGGGGAGACCGGAGAGGGCTCGAAGGAACTGCTGGGCTGGATGCGCGAGGCGGCGGGACTGCGGTAGCCGTTCCGGACGCCGCGGGGTCAGACTGGTCGAGACGTCCACGGGAGGAACCAGATGAAGTCGAAGCTCTTCACGCCGGGTCCCACGAAGGTGCCGGGGGCAATTCTCTCGGCGGTGGGGAAGCAGGTGCTCCACCACAGGTCGCCGGAGTTCTCCGAGAAGATCAGGCACGTCCAGGACGAGCTCGGGCGACTGCTGCAGACGCACAACGACACGCTGCTCTTCACGTGTTCGGGCACGGGTATGATGGAGGCCGCCGTCGCCAATCTCCTGTCGCGCGGGGAGACGGCCATCTGCGTCAACAACGGGGTGTTCGGGGAGCGTTGGGTCGACATCTGCAAGGCGTACGGCGTGGAGGCCGTCGACGTGCCGGTGGAGTGGGGGAAGAGCATCGAGCCCGCGGAACTCAAGAGCGTGGCCGCGGCTCATCCCGACGCGAAGGTCGTCTTAGTGATACACAGCGAGACCTCGACGGGTGCCCTGAACGACGTCAAGGCGCTGGCCGCCGCGGTCAAGGACCACGAGGCCGCGTTCGTCGTCGACGCCACGTCGAGCGTCGGCGTGCACGAGATCCGGATGGACGAGTGGGGCATCGACGTCGTGATTGCCGGCACGCAGAAAGCGCTGATGACCCCTCCGGGGCTGTCGTTCGTGGCCTTGAACGGGAAGGCCTGGGGGCTCGTATCGAGTTCAGACCTGCCGACCTACTACTTCGATTTCACGAAGACGTGGAAGAGACTGCAGCGGAAGGGCCAGACGCCTTTCACGACCGCGGTCTCGCTGGTCTCCGGCCTCGAGGTGGCGCTGGCCATGATGGAGGAGGAGGGCTGGGACAACGTCTACAGCCGGCACGCCTGCATGGGGAAGGCGACCCGGGCGGCCGTGAAGGCGCTCGGATTCACGATCCTCCCGGAGCACTCCGTGAACGGTGTGACCGTCATAATGTGTCCTGAGGACCTGGACGCCAACAAGATCGTGCGCGTGATGGACGATGAGTTCGGTGTGCGCGTTGCCGGCGGACAGACGCACCTATCCGGGCGCGTGTTCAGGATCGGCCACATGGGCGGCATCCGCGAGCGCGACCTCGCGATGGTCATAGGCGCTCTGGAGCGTGCGCTCGCGAGCATCGGTTATCCGTCGGAGCCCGGTGTAGGTCTGGCGGCTCTTCAACGGGTCTTGTTTGAGCAATAGGGAATCGATTAGAGTCGTGGGCCGTTAGCTCAGTTGGTAGAGCACCTGCCTTTTAAGCAGGGAGTCGCTGGTTCGAGACCAGCACGGCCTACCATCCAAAGGAGCCCGACGGAGCGCGCCACATGCCACACGGCGCCCGGCGGCTCAACATACAGCGTCCCCATCGTCTAGGGGTCAGGACACCGCCCTTTCACGGCGGCAACACGGGTTCGATTCCCGTTGGGGACGCCAGCGTAAGAAGACCCGCCCGCAGGGCGGGTCTTCGCGCGTTCGTGCCCAATGGACACTTCGCGCCCGTCGGGTTCGACTGCCGTGCGCGCTGGACAGCGCGCCTTCAGAACAGAGGCGGCGCAGCCGCCAACCTCAGGCATAGCCGCCACAGCCCGGCCGTCAGCCGCCTCCAGAGGATCTTCCACCTCCGCATCCTTGCCAGGGAAGTTCTGGGTCTGACCTCGGAGCCCTCTCAGCTGTTGCTCCATCAGTGAATCGCGTCCCACTACGAGGCGGACACAGCACCGTAGTTGACTGTCGGATGAGGACACCGTACACTAATGGGCGCCGACATGCTCTACAGCATTGGCACGGAGCCTACGCGGCTCGTCAGTGTGCCGATTGGGGGAGGCATGAGGCTGCACTACCACAACCTCCACTCTCTT
>JAUWLR010000143.1 GCA_030613615.1 Candidatus Eiseniibacteriota bacterium | reverse complement strand
GGTCAGCTCCCAACCTCCGGCGAGACTCGTGGTGACGATCGAACCGTCGAGCGCGGTCGTGGAGGCCGGTGGTCGCGAGCAGTTCGAGGCGACCGCAAGGGACCCGTTGACGGGCGACCCGGTGGACGCGGAGCTGCGATGGGTGGTGATACCTGAGCGGCTCGGTTCCGTAGACGGCACGGGGCTTTTCACAGCGGGGAAAGACGAGGGGGCCGGACGCATTGCGGTGCGAGCGACGGCGGGCGAGCGCGAGGGCGTCGGTGACGCGTCACTGGTCGTGGGCACGCCGCCGGGACCGGGCGTCAGGGTGAATGTCGTGCCGGTGAGCGCGGTCGTCAGCCCCGGAGAAGAATTCCAGTTCACCGCGGTCGTGACAGATGAGTCGGGGAACCCGCTCGACGCCGATGTCGAGTGGTCGGTGATGCCCAGGCGGCTCGGTGTCATCGGTCCCGATGGTCTCTTCACCGCCGGTCCGGACGAAGGCGTCGGGAGAATCGTAGCGACGGTGGCAACGAGCGGCGGGCCCGCACGCGGGTTCGCGCGTGTCGAGATACGGCGGGCCGGGCCGGCGGGAGTGAGGGTCAGGATCAGGCCCCGTGAAGCGGCGGTAGTGCTGGGCGGCGACGTGCAGTTCGAGGCCATCGCCATGGGACCAGACGGCGAGCCGCTTGACGTTCCCATAGAGTGGTCGCTCCGCCCGATGTGGCTTGGCTCCATCGGCGCGAACGGGCTGTTCACCGCGGCCGACGAAATGCCGGAGCCCCCGGACGACGGCGGCTGGATCGGCGCCGTCACGGCATCGGTCGAAACCAACGAGGGAGTGGCGAGCGATGCGGCGCGCGTGCTGGTGAGGGACTCGGGTCCCGCGCTCAGACTCCAGATCAACCCGAAGAGACCGGTCCTGGCCCCCGGCCAGGAGATACAGTTCAGATCGAGAGTGATGGGTGCCGAGGGACCAATTGACTGGACCACCGAGTGGGCCGTCTTCCCAAGGGAACTCGGCATCATCACTCCCGACGGGTTCTTCACGGCCAACCCGGCCTTCGGCGACCCCGCCTCGCATGACTTCGGGCCGCACGAGGGTGTCGTCGGCGCGATGGCGACCCTCCCGGACGGGTCCACGCTCTCGGACCGCGCGCACGTCCGCATCAGGCTCCCGGGACATCCGGTGAGTGTCCGAGTGCGCCCGGCCCTGGCCATCGTGGTACCGGGGCAGACCACGAACTTCGAGGCCGAGGTTCTCGGTCCCAACGGCGAGGTGCTCGACCTGCCGGTCTTCTGGGACGTCAGGCCGGAACACCTCGGGCACATCTCTCCCGACGGCGACTTCACGGCGGCCGAGCTCCACATGGAACCGGACTCGTGGCAGAGGCCGAAGGGGTACATCGTCGCCGTGGTTCGCGTCGGTGGCGGGCAGACGTTCCGCGGTGTGGCCGCGATCGTGTTCGACCTCCCCGATCCGCAGGTGTTCGTGCACATCTCACCGCGGTCGGTGACGCTCTCCGAGGGCGAGTCGTTCCAGTTCCAGGCAGAGGCCACTACCGGCGATGGAGCCCCGGTCGTCATGGACTTCGAGTGGCGAGTGGTCGACCCGGCGCTCGGCACGGTGGATGCCGGGGGGCTCTTCACTGCCACCCCGAACGTGCCGGACGGACACGCGCGGAGAACGACGGTAGTCGCGGGTGGCATGTACGACGGGAGGCTCTACGCGGGCTTCGCAGCGGTTCGGGTGGCGCGGGAGTAGGATTCGTCGCCGGAGCGCGCGGCCCTCGTGAATAGACGACAGGAGGCCCGGATCCTGAGATCCGGGCCTCCGTTTCACCCCTTCCCATCACTCGCCGCGTCACCTCAAGACCGTCACCTTACCGGTGGTGTGGTAGTCGCCGGCGTCGAGCCTGCAGAGGTAGATGCCGGACGCGACCTCCGCGCCGCTCCCGTCTCTGCCATCCCACGGGATCGTGTGAGGCCCTGCCGGCACGGAGCCCGCGTCAATCTCGGTCACCAGCCGTCCGCTGACGTCGCAGATCGTAAGACTGACACTCTCCCTCCGCGGAAGAGTGAACGAGAGAATGGTCCCCCCGCTCGCAGGATTGGGGAACGCGCTCATATGCAGTTTCCCCGCGCCGGCCTCGGCGACGTCCTCTATTCCGGTGGAGCTCATATGAATGATGAAGCTCCTGGGCGTCCAAGGCTGGTAGATGTCCTGTCCGAACCCGATCATCACGGTTCCATCATCAGAGATCGCAGTCAGCGACTGGATATCGAAGTCGGCGGGCGGAGTGACTCCGTTGTCCAAGAGGAAGTCATTGACGTGGTCCATCCCCGTATCCTCCGTCCAGATGAACCCGGCCCACTGCTGCCAGTTGAATCCATTGGAGCCGACGACGATGCTCCCGTCTGCGGTGACGTCGTTGGGGACGACGGTCCCGTAGCCCCCCATGGTCCCGGGGAGCGACCCGAGCACCTGCTTGTCCCAGATGGACCCGGTCCACCGCCACGCGGCGGCCTCAGCGAAGAGTCTGTCCGGGTTGTACGAGTTGCCGACGACCATCTCGCCATCCGGCGTCACCGCATGGAGCGCGCAGAACCCGTCCGGAGACTCCAGAACAGTCATGACTCCGTCCACCCACACCGTCGGGCGCCAGCCACCCCAGTCGGGGTTCTCATCCCAGCCGACGATCACGTTACCATCGTAGTCGGCGTCGTTCGCGCGGCTGTTCCCGCCGCTGCTGCCCAGGTCGACCACTCCGGTCGCCTCGGTCCAGCAGGACGCGTGTGCGCTGCCGTCCGGCTGACCCGGACGCCAGTAGAGCCCGACCAGCGTCGACGCATCGTCGGACAGCCCCCATGCGGACCCGTAGGCGCGGTCCATGATGCCTCCGTCAGGCGGAGTGGGGGGCATCGTCTCTGTCCAACGCTCACCCCGGGTCCACAGACCCTGAGTGACGTATGTCGAGTCCGTGGCCACGTCCGCGATGGTGGCGGACGCGTGGTTGCCGTCCGCCGAGACATCAGGCGTTCCCGCCCCCCCCAACCCGGCGGTGGATCCCCCGAGCAGCTCGAATCCGTCCAGAGCCGTCCACCGGAACGTCTCGTAGGTCCCCGCGGAGTTGCCGATGACGACGGTCCCATCTGGCGTGATGTCCAGGGCGTAGCCCACACAGATGAACTCGAATGACACATCCGCCCGCGCGACGCCGCACAGGACACTCAGCCCGACAAGCAGACCGACATAGATTGCCTTCATACTTCTCATCTCCTTGAGTGTGTGCGGGGCTCATCTGGTCCCGCCGAACACGGGCCGCTTCTCCAGGCAGCCCGTGTCCGTGGCCGCTCAGCAGATCTCGTACTACCTGAACATCGCCTTCACGCTGGCCCAGGTCGTCTCCTCGACCGGGCTGGTCGCGATCGTACCTTCGATCAGGATCGCTGCGTCCAGGCCCGCGTGGACATTGACCCAAGCAAGCGGTACCCCGTAGGCATCGTAGGAGGCCGTAGCGTCGCCGATGGGAGTCAGCGACGAATGGTTGCACTCCGGACCCCACATACCGGCGGGCGCAAATGGCGTCGTGCTGATCCAGTACTCACCGGGAGCGAGGTACAGTCCCAGCCCCGACGCCGTCACCTCGAAGTGGCTCCCAACTAGCACGCCAACCATGGGAACGATCGGGCTCGTGGTCGGATCATCAACGCCGTCAACGGGAAGCGGACCGACCTTCGCGAACACATGCACGTAGCCCTCCGCAATGGCCGTGCCCCACATGGGATCGATCGCCGAGTAGTAGGTGGTTATGCTGTCGACGTTCCAGCCTTCCGTCACCGTCACGTCATTCACGGCGTGCCACGTCATGCCGAACGGCGGACTACCGGACTCGGAGTTGTAGAAGGCAGCTCCCGCCGGATTGAAATCCGACTGGTCCCACAGAACCTCAGCACTGGCGACCGACGCCAGCAGTGCAACCACACACAGCACAGTAAGCTTGGTCAGTATCGACTTCATTCTCTCTCCCCTTCTGATTCACATCGCCTGCACAGCACCTAGCGGACACACATCGAAAGCACGGTCCCACTGCTCACCCCCGGTCCTCCTCTCGTCTGATGCCAGCCCCCGACTGCCTGACAACCTCCATCGAGGACCATGTTAGCATATCTGCCAGATTTCTGCAAGCATTCTCTAAAAGAACTTGCAGATAATCGCCCGATATGATATAGTGGTTGATGTGGACGCTTCTTATGATATAACGTCTGGCGTATTCAAGGGTTATGCCTGCCTGCGGCGAGCGGCGACCCTCCCGCGTTGCCGCGGTGAGTCACGAAAGGGTGGATTTCATGGCGAGGCTTTCTTCCTCGGGAACTGAATTGAAGCTGGAGGACCGTGTGCGCTCTGTGGCCGAGGACCTCCGCGGCCATCTCGATCCCATCGTCCGCGAGGTCGCGGGTTCGAGGCCGCGGCCCTCTCGTCTCGTCTCCGAGCTGGATATCGACAAGAGCCTGGCCAGCCGCCTCACTCGAGCTTTGCGCGCCGACGATCCTCTGGAGTTCATGCACCTCCTGCCCTCCCCGACCGGGCTGGGCATCTTCCTCACGGCCGCGCGGAGTGCAGGGATCAGCCGGGACGCGTGCCGTGCCGCCGAGGACAGCGTCGACCACTTCCGCTTCCTGCTCGAGGCACTTCCAGGCGGGAGGGCGACGCTGGACGCCGCGATCTCCGCCTCATCCGGCGAGGCCCGCGTGCACAGCGAGAGGAACGCAAAGCAGGCTGTCTACAAGGCGATGTCCTATCTCGTCGGCATCCGATGCGACAGCAGCGCCACGATGTTCGCCATACGGCCGGCCGCCGACGGCAGGATGGTCGACTCCATTGACATACATCAGCGCGTCGGCATCCGGAGGCTCCGCCCTACGGCGCCCCTGGGAGTCTCGAGTATGCGGCTGCATCCACCGACCAACGGGAAGACGCCGCTTCCATTCATGGAAACGCTTGATGGTGCTCCTGTCAGCGAGGTTCAGAACTACTTCCTGCCCGAGTTCAGCAGCCCCGATCTTCCGGAGTTCCACGCGTTCACCGAGGGCCACGTGATAACGACCGCCCTGTCGGAGACCGAACCCCCTTTGGAGTCGCCGCTGGACCTCACGTCAGCAATGGTCATCCGGAATGTCATGGAGCGCTACCGAACCGAAGCAATCCACGACGAGTGGCGCGGATACCTCCTCCACTTGCCGTGCAAGACGCTGGTAAGGGACGTCTACATCCACGAAGATCTCTACCCGGGAATGGTCCCCGAGATCACGCTGCACATCCCGAGCCCGAAAGGTGCGGAGACGGTGCGCCACCCCGGACTCCACGGCAGGCTCAACACCCTGGACCTCGCCATACCCGTGGAAAGCCTCGGTCTGGGAATGAACGGTCTCGCCATCAGGGGGATACCCCGGTATCCGGAACTCATCCACGAGGCGTTCGAGAGAACGGGGTGGGACCCGACGAGATTCCGTGGTTATCGCGCCCGCGTGACCTACCCGGTTCCAATGACTCTCATGACCTGGTGGTTCTCGCTGCCTGAGCGGCCGCCATCGCCGGAACCCCAACCTTGACCATCCGCGCATCGGTGTGCTACAAGAGTGGTCACCAACTCCCTGCGAACCCACAAACTAAGGAGTGACCGCGGATGAGAAACCTCACAGTGGCTGTGAAGGCCGTGAGCTGGAGCCGTGCCGTCCGCTGGACGGCCCTTCTTCTTGCAGCGTGCGTGATCCTGCCGAGCCTTGGCTGCTCCTACTTCCAAACGTCCACGGCGGCGAACCTCGCTCCGTTCGCGGATCAGACGCTCGCGATGGCCGGCAGTGTCGAGCACAGCCTGGGCCAGGGACGGCTTGTCTACGCGAGACATCTCGCGCAGGGCCCCGAGAC